>CAJOFP010000163.1 GCA_905233795.1 uncultured Oscillibacter sp.
TCCAAAATAGCTTGTGTCGCTCGGATTTTCAATTCCAATTCCCTCCCTGAATTATTATTAAATTAATTATTATAATTATTATTATAAATATCGCGCTTGCTATTTATATTTTTAATATATTAATTTTTATATCATACAAAATTTCGCCGCAAAGCGCAACAGTAAAATTAATATTATATTTTTATTATAATATTTCAAGAAAACACGCGAACAGGCCGCTTGTCAGATATATAAAATCATGATATATTATCATTATATATTACGGCGGAGAGGAAATTGTCATGAAATCCATAGAACTCTTTACCGGAACCGGGGGACTCGCGCTCGGACTTGAAATGTCCGGTTTTCATCACAAGGCCGTATTTGAATGGGATCAGGATTCTTGTGATAATTTAAGATATAATATGGCGAACGGATACCCGGCCTTACAAAAATGGGCTATATCTCAAAAAGATATTAGAACAGTTCAATATGACGGCTACGCCGGAAAAATTCATCTTGTCGCCGGCGGTCCTCCTTGTCAGCCGTTTTCACTGGGCGGAAAACATCAGGCTTATCTTGACACGCGGGATATGTTTCCGGAAGCGGTTCGCGCCGTCCGGGAGATTCAGCCGCGGGCGTTTATATTTGAAAACGTCAAAGGCCTGTTGCGCAAATCTTTCAGCGCTTATTTTAATTATATTTTGCTTCAATTAAATTACCCGGAAATCGTCAAAAAAGATAATATGACATGGGAAGATCATTTGAGTTTTTTGGAGCGGCATCACACTTCCGGGCATGACGGCGGATTGTCTTATCATGTTGTGTTTCGCCTGCTGAACGCCGCTGATTATGGCGTCCCGCAAATCCGCCAACGGGTGATTATAGTCGGCTTCAGACGTGATTTTAACGCGGACTGGTGTTTTCCAAAGCCCACGCATTCGCGGGAGGCTTTATTATATTCTCAATGGGTATCGAAAACATATTGGGATGAACTGGGCGTTTCAAGACCGGCTGAAAATCCGTTGTCGCCGAAGCGAATCCGGGAGATTCAAGAACTTGTGGAAAACGGAAAAGTTTCTCTCTCAAGATGGCGAACTGTCCGGGACGCTATCGGGAATCTCCCCGCGCCATATCAGGTTGACGGGAAAACTCATGAAATTTATAATCATGAGTTTCGGGATGGCGCGAGAAGTTACGCGGGACATTCCGGGAGCAAATTGGATGAGCCGTCCAAGACGATCAAGGCCGGGGCGCACGGCGTACCCGGCGGCGAAAACACGGTTATATTAGATAACGGCGCGATTCGATATTATACGATCCGGGAAAGCGCCCGGATTCAGACTTTCCCGGATGATTATTTATTCAGCGCGTCATGGACGGAAAGTATGAGGCAGATTGGAAACGCCGTTCCCGTCAAACTCGCTAAAGCCGTGGGCGATTCCGTGATGGCCCAAATGAGAAAGGGAATGAAAGATGGCTTATCAAGATAATATTCCGGTTTATCCGCCGTTCAATCCGCTGGATAAAAGAAATTTGGGAAAAAGCGCCGCGAACGCCTTGCTGAAATCCGAGTTATACGCGCTTCCGCCGAAACCGTTTATAGGCGCGGGCGTTTACGCGTTATATTATACGGGAGATTTCCCGGCCTATTCCGCGTTGAAAGCGCGAAACGCCGATGGCCGCTATACATGGCCGATTTATGTGGGTAAAGCCGTTCCGGACGGCGCGAGAAAAGGCGGACGGGGAGAAAATGTCGATCCGGGCATGGCGTTATATAAAAGATTGAACGATCACGCGAAGTCTATCGACGCCGCGAAAAATCTGAATATTCAGGATTTTCAATGCCGTTTTTTATCCGTCGATGATATTTGGATTCCATTGACGGAGTCTCTGATGATTGAGAGATTTCAACCTGTCTGGAATGTGATTTTAGACGGTTTTGGCAATCACGATCCGGGAAAAGGACGGTACAAGGGCAAAAAGCCGTTATGGGATTGTTTACATCCCGGAAGAGCGTGGGCGGATAGATTGGAGCCTTGCGCTTATTCGGCGGCGGAATTGGAAGAACGGGTTCGCGTTTATCTGCGTGAGGTTTTTGAAAAATGAGTTCTCGTAATCCTGATATAACGCGTAAAATCATGTCGTCGATTAAATCCAAAGACACCGAGCCGGAAATAATATTGCGAAAAGCCCTGTGGAAACGGGGATTTCGATATAGAAAAAATTATAAATTATTACCCGGACATCCTGATATTGTTTTTATAAAAAAGAAAATCGCCGTGTTTTGCGACGGCGATTATTGGCACGGTCATAACTGGGCGATTCGCGGATTGTCTTCTTTTGAGGAAGAATTATCCGGGTATTCGGATTTCTGGAGAAAGAAAATTCAGTCCAATGTCGAGCGCGATAAAAAAATAAACGAGCGGTTGACGGCGATGGGCTGGACTGTGGCGCGATTTTGGGAGAGCGATATTCGGAAAGACGTAAACGCCTGTATTGAGAAAATCGCGGAGATTTATTTTTTATAATTTATATATTAATTATAATATTAAAAAGGCGCGTGATATAAATGCGGATACTGGCGATATTTACCGGCGCGTTTTCGGTCGGTATATTTCTGGCGCAATATTTGATTCCTGAGAATTATATATTGCCCTGCGCCGTATGCGCGTTTATACTCGCCTGCGGCAGATTTTTTGTCGCCGGAAACCGGGGACGGCGATTATTATTAGCCGGTACGGGTTTGGCATTTGCGTTGGCTTGGAATATATTTTATATTAATATAAATATTAGGCCGATGGAAAATTTATCTGGTACGGGATTGGATACGCGTATGATGTTACTGGATTACGCGTCTCCCGCGCCGTATGGGGCGCGGGTTCCGGTTAAGATAGAAAATACGCCGGGACGCGTCATGTATTACGGCAATCTCGATATATTAAATTTAAATCCCGGCGATATGATAGAAGATCACGTCAGATTGCGATACGCGGGAAAATTACATGATGAAGATGAAAATATAATTACAAATTTTACGTCGTCGGGTATATTTTTAATCGCGTATGGGACTTGGAAAAATATAAATATTATTAACGGGGATGTCAAATCGCCGCGCTGGTATCCGGTACGGGCCGGGCGTATCATGCGGGAGAAAATCAACGCGCTCTTGACCGGAAATCTGGCTTTATACCCGGATCAGGACAGCGCGGCGTTTTTATGCGCGATTTTAACGGGTGATCGGCGTGAATTATCGGTTCAGGCGTCGGCGAATTTGTCTGAATCGGGATTCTCGCATATTTTAGCCGTATCGGGGCTGCATTGCGGATTTTTAATCGCGTTGATTATTTTATTATTCGGCTCGCGGCGGCGATTTCTAATCGCGTCGATGGGGATTTTATCGCTGATATTTTACGCCTTATTGACCGGCGGCAAACCGTCTGTCATTCGGGCGTCGATTATGTTGTCGATTTTAATCGCCGCGCCGCTGTTTCGCCGCGCCAGTGACGCGCCGACTTCGTTATGTCTCGCGCTGTTTTTGATTTTATTTTATAATCCGTTCGCCGCGGCTTCAGTGAGTTTACAGCTTTCGTTCGCGTCCGTGGCGGGGCTTTTTCCGAAAGAAAATAATAAAAATAATCAGGGGCAAAAATCGCAAGTCGGACAGGCGGCGGAATTATCGGAGATACGCCGTATAATAGCCGCCGGGGTTTCCGCGTCATTGGGCGCGTTGGTGTTCACGACGCCGTTATTGGCGAAATATTATCAGGCTGTTTCTCTCGTGTCGATTTTGGCGAATTTATTTTGTTTATGGTCTGTGGGCGTGATTTTCGCGGCGGGATTGGCGGCTGTGTTCACGGGATTTATTTTGCCGCCCGTGGGCGCGGTTATGATTGTAATTCCTGAGATTTTAATAAAATATATTTTATTTGTCA
The DNA here is from genome assembly GCA_905233795.1 of uncultured Oscillibacter sp. GTDB lineage: Bacteria > Bacillota > Clostridia > Oscillospirales > Oscillospiraceae > Oscillibacter. The sequence goes on from CAJOFP010000163.1 coordinate 3,915, forward strand.
CGGGTATTTTATCAAAAATTCCATATCATGCCGTTTATCTCACAAATCCGTGTATAAAATACTGGATTTATTTTATATATATTTTATTCGCGTCCGCGTGGCTGTTTGATAAAATTGAAAATAAAAATATAAATATAAAAAATAATAAA
>CAJOFP010000164.1 GCA_905233795.1 uncultured Oscillibacter sp.
AAAGCGCATGAAGCGCCCGATCCGGTTTCCCGGCTCCGATATTCTGCGCCACAAACGCCGAAATGGACTGCATAAACGCCGCCGGTACAAGCATAATAAAGCCGCATACTTTTTCCGCCACGCCGACGCCGGCGGAAGCCGTGACGCCCAGATCATTCACAATCGCCAGAACAACCAGAAATGAAAATCCCACCAGCAAATCCTGAAAAGCGATGGGAATGCCAAGTTTTAAAACCTGTTTGATAATCCCGCCCGCGAAAACGATTAATAAATCCACCGCGCCATACATGGCCTGTAAAAACAGCGCGAACAGAACCGGCAGGGCGAAAGCCATCAGAGGCCCCAGAATTTTTCCCCGTGTAAAATTCGCTTCCTCACGCATTTTATATTTTCCTTTTGTGATTCATACGCGTTTTTATTCCGCGAATCCCGGCATAATAAAATGCGTGAAAATTTTGTCCTCATAAACGGGCTTTTCAATCCCGGCGTTTTTCCCGGCCTCAATACAGCGTAACAGCCACGCCATATTTTGACCTAACGTCCGCATGGTCTGCAATCCCTCTTCGTCTTGTTTTACATCTCCGGGGGTGAAGCCGTGAATCTGATTCCAATATTGAGAGCCGACTATAATCATATTACTGATCGTGAAATATTTATTCAGCCGGTCAAAGGCCGCCGACGCGCCGCCGCGCCGACAGGAAACCACGGACGCGCCCAGTTTGCCCGCCATTTTCTCGGCGCGGGGATAGAAAAGACGATCCATAAACGCGCAAATCTGACCGCTCGGCCCGCCGTAATAAACTGGAGAACCGACCACAATGCCGTCAAACTCGTCAATACGCTCCCCGATTTCGTTTGTCTGATCCGGAAATACGCACCGGCCCGTTTTCGAGCATGTATGACAGGCGATACACCCGGCGACCGGTTTTTTGCCAATCCAGACAAATTCCGTTTCCACGCCGTTTTTGTTCAGCGTATCCGCCAGCTCCCGCAGTCCCGTATAAGTACAGCCGTGTTCATGCGGACTGCCGTTGATGAAAAGAACTTTACTCATGTTATTTTATACCTCCCGTGCGTATTTTTTATATTTTATGCCATATGCTTTTGATTAGTCAACGCTAACTTTCCGCCGGTTTTCGTCAGAAATATTCTCGGCGCGCTTTCCGTGTTTTTTTATCTTTATCATTCGGACGACAGAAGCGCGAAAGAGTAAACAACGAAAAACAAATCGCTCAAACATGACGAAATAACGCCGTGTTTGAGCGATTCGCGTTCTCATAAAGATAATAATATTATATAATATTTAATATTATAACGAAATGAAACGAACGGGAATAATATATAATATAATATTATTGGGCGGAACGGTTCTTTTTGCGGTATTGCAGGATCACAAAGGCGCCCGCGCCCAGAACAACCGCCGCGACAAGTACGTCAATCAAGACAAACGTGCGGGTCATGTTATCCATTCCGGCGCGTTCTTCTTCCATTGTATAATTGCCGCTGTGGACAATCGTGAACATGATATTTTTAGACGCCTGCCGCATGGCCTGTACCATTGTGGGGGAGTCGGAATTTTCAATGGCGGTCCGGGCGTTGCGTCCGAAGCCAAGCATTAAATCATTGCCGTTCAACACGCTGTCCATCGTGAGCTGATAGCCGTAAGAGCCGTACCAGTCCGTGAGAACCATGCCTTGGAAGCCCCATTCGCCGCGCAGTACGCCGTTTAACAAATCGCTGTTCGCGCCGGTGTAACGCGGGCCGATTAAAGTAAACGACGACATAACCGCAAGCGGATTGTTATCAAAATCATATTGCTTGACGATGATTTCAAAGGGTTTCATATAGATTTCGCGGAGCGTCTGTTCCGTGAGGCGGTTGATTTCCTGATCGTTTACGACAAAATGCTTGATATAAGCGTATACGCCTTTTGTGGCCGCCGCGTTGACTTCCGCCGCCGCGATTTTTCCCGCCAATACGCCGTCCTCGGAATAATACTCAAAATTGCGTCCGTTGAACGCTGTCCGATGGGTATTCATCGCGGGGCCGTACCAGCCGTAAATATGCGTGTCGGCGTACTCCTGCCCGATGGCCTCGCCGACTTCATAGGCAAGGTCTTTATTCCAAGTCTGCGCGATCATGGTTTCCGTCGGGTAAGGCGTACCGTAAACGCCAATATACCAGTCGTTTAAACCGCCTGTGCCGTCGCTGTCCTGTGTGGCGACTTTGCCTACGGAATTGACGGCTATTGTGGAGAATCCGCCGACTTGTACTAATTGGCACATTTCTTCCACGGTTAATTGATCCAAAAGATCATCCCAGCGCGGATCATCGTAAGACGCGCCCACAAAATCCGCCAGTTTCAAGCCGTTATTCGCGCCGGTCGTCGGCATTTCCGTTCCGGGGATTTCATGATCCGCCGGGTTATAATGCGCCACGGAATGCGCGTCGAGATATTCTCTCACGTCGTCCGGCATGGCGAAATCCGCGGGAGCCGCCGTCGCGGCCGCGTAATTGGCGAAGCCGTCAGCGCGGGACAGATACGTCACGCCGCCGTTGGAATAGCTTTCAAACCGGTTTACGGCTGTATCCTGATCGGACGGGCGTCCCGTCACGCTGTAATCAATATCGGCGTCTATTTCAAAAGAAACTTCGTCCAATACCGTATGGGAATCGGCGCGGACGGATAATATATACTCTCCGGCTTCTAAAATATAACCGCCGTTTTGTGTTTTAATCGCCGACGAATCATAAGACGCCATATCGTCTTTGGCGATTGTAAATGTCACGACTTCAGAATCGCCGGGATTTAAAATATCCGTCTTGTCGAAATCTATTAAATTTACCGCCGCTTTTTCAATTCCGCCGTTGTTATAAGGCGGCGTATAATATAACTCAACGACTTCTTTTCCCGCGGCGCTTCCGGTATTGGTGACAGTCACTTCCAGCGCGATACTGTCGCCGTTGTCCGTCATATCCGTGATTTCCTGTTCAAACGTCGTATAACTCAGACCGTGCCCGAACGGATATTGCACGATTCTGTCATAATCAAAATCCATATTGCCGGCTTCCGCCTCGGCGAACGCCGTTTCATAAAAGCGATAGCCGACGTAAATGCCCTCCACATAGTTTACAAAAGACAATACGCCCTGAAAACCGGGGTCCGCCGCCGTGTATTGCGCCAGCAAATCATCCACGTTATCATAAGTGAAATTGCCGTAATTATTCCACGCGGGCGTCGATTTTTGATCGTAAACATAAGTCTCGATAGTACGTCCGGACGGGTTGACAGTCCCGTTAAGAATTTCGCCCAAGCCGGTCATGGCCGTGCGGCCCGTGCCGGGGGCTAAAATCACGGAACGAATGGACGGATAATCATCCACAAAGCCCAGTTCCATCGGATTATTGGCGTTAATAATCAAAATAATTTTATCAAATTCCGACGCGACCATATCAATCATACCGCGTTCCGTGTTGGAAAGCTGTAAATAAGATTCTCCGGCTTCGTAATCGTCATAATCCTCGCTGTTATTTGTATACGACGACGCGTAATAATTGTAACGCTCGTTTCCGTTGGCTTTTAATTGCCGGACATTGTCATAAGTCCCGTCGATTACGGCGCCCATATCGGCGGGCAAATCCTGTCCCTCGCCGCCGCTTCTCGCTAAGACGATCAAAGCCGTGTCGGAAAACTCTTTCGCGTTATTCATTAATTCATCCGTGTAATTTTTAACCGGCGGTTCCGGCAATGACCAGTTTGTGAAACTGACGCTGATGACGTTTCCACCCAGATCACGCGTCGGACTGTAATCACGATACATGTCAATAATTTCCTGATTGATCTCAAATCCGGCGTTTTCCAGCGACGTTAAAATATCGACGTTGCCCTCGTTGCTGGAAGAGCCGGAACCGGTGCCGCCGTAAATGGGATTTGTCGCCGCCCAGCCGAATACGTTGATTTTTGTCGTATCGGACAGGGGCAAAAGGCCGTCATTCTGCGCGAGGACAATGCCTTCTTCCCCGACTTTTTGAATAACTTCCTCCGAATGCGCCGCCGCTTCCGGCGTAACGCTCGCTTTGCCGTTCATAATCGGCGCGAGATTGTTATACATGGGGCCGAAGCAGATAATATTCACGATAATGGCGACGACGGTCACCCACGCAAGCCCCGCGCCCCAGCGTATAAGTCCGCGCTGTCCTTTCCTGACGAGCCAGCGCGCCGCGATCATGACGACGACGGCCAGCAGGAGCGTTCCGAAAATCGCGTAGATGTACCCGCCCAAATCGTGGACATAAGTTTCCACATCGGTGGGGCTTACGCCCATGTTTTCAAAAATCGGCGTCAGCAGGTTGATCAACAGTTGCAGCATTTTCTGTTCCTCCTTATCTTCCGAAAATATGCGCGGAAAATAGAATCCCGCCATAGTAAAATTATATATACGCTGGTTTTGAATGTCAAATGCTTATTAAGCATAAAATTTCATGCTTAATAAGCATATATTTTTATAGCTTTATTTATAATAAAGGCGGCGCGCCGGGTTTTACGCTTGCGTTCCGGCGAAAAGCGTGATATATTTTATATTATTTTTATTATATTATATTATATATTATTATATTTAAGGTGGCTGATATGCGTTTTATTTTGATTTTTATCTTGATTTGTTTTCTCTCCGGCTGTTCGCGTGGCTTTCCTATGGATACGCGAAACGACGAACGCGGCGCGGTATCCGGGGACAGTCAGCGTGAAACGGCTTCGACGGTTCAGCCGGAGAACGCGGAAGCGAATCAAGAGCCGGATAATTCCGGGGATACGCGTGAAATTGACCCGGCGCGGGAGGAAGAAAGCGCGGAGACGGAAAACGCCGGATCGCTTGTCTCAACGGAAGATATTGAGCTTCACGCCGTCGATGAAACCGGGCGGAATTATGTATTTTTATATAATCATGAGGAATTTTCGGCGCGATATACGGAAGATAACTGGAAAATTGTCGATTCTTATAAAATTATAAATACAGATGACATGATGATCATCTGTCAGGCGCTGTTGGATTTACACCCCGTTCACGGACGTGATATGAAATCCGTCAGAACGGCGGAAGATATGGCGTTTGAGTGGCTTCAGCATAATATCGCGTATGAGTTTTTGCCGGAGGACAGTCCATGGAGGGAGAACGCGAAAGACGTTGACCTGAATCCGGATGACCAAGGCAGGACGTTTCAGGAAATGTACGAGGCCAGAACCGGCAAAGAATTTCGCCTTGAGGATATTATCGGATAAATTTTTATAAATTTTATAATATTATAAAACAGGAGTTTACGATAAGGAATTAAAATAATGGAAAAAAATG
>CAJOFP010000165.1 GCA_905233795.1 uncultured Oscillibacter sp.
GGTTTTTATGAACTTGGAGAGCCGCTTTTGAACGGCGACAATCTCAATGAGGATGTGGCGACGGAGACCATACGAGAATATGTCTGGTATACGGAGACGCGGACGCGGATTCCGCCGTCAAATCCGGAGGAGCCGTATTTATTGGGCGTCTGTGCCGGAACAGCGATTTATTTTTATTACGAACGCGACGGCGTAACGACGCTGGATCGGGATTTTTTACGCGGAATCCGTACAAAAGCGGATAAATTTCTGATTTACGCCGATGTCTGCGCCATTGGGAAAGAGGAACTAAAAGCGCGGAAAATCCGGTTCAAGAAAATCCCGCGTGACATATCGAAAATATTGTACTAACAGGAGGATTTGACATGGAGCCGACAGAGTATCAGGAAAGCGCGCTGAAAGATATTTCGGATTATATGGAACGCGTCAACGAAAGCGACAATCTTTTTACGGCGTGGAAAGAATATTGGCTTGCGCGGGATATAATCGCCGGGGAGAAAGTCCCGGCGTATCGGAATACGATTCCCGGCGTTCCGCATATCTGCTCCAAAGTTCCCACAGGCGGTGGAAAGACGTTTTTAGCCTGCGCCGCATTACGTCGGATTTTTGACGCGCTACCGTCAGACAAACGGAAATTTGTCGTGTGGCTTGTGCCGTCCGACTCAATTTTAAAGCAGACGGTTCGGGCGTTATCTGATGTGGGACATCCGTATCGGCGGTGGCTGGAGACGGATTTTCTGGGCAGAGTGGGCGTCTATACGAAAGAACAGCTTTTAATGGGACAGCAGTTTTCCCCGGATATAATCAAAAGTCAGTTGACAGTCTGTATCATGACTTACGCGACGCTTCGCATTGACAGCAAAAAGAAAGACGTGCGGAAAGTCTATCAGGAAAACGGCTATCTTTTGTCTTTTACGAGAGATATAGAAAATCGGGACGCGCTTTTGCCGGATACGCCGGAAACCGCGCTGATACAGGCGTTGCGCCGACAGTCGCCGGTTGTGGTGGTGGACGAGAGCCACAACGCGGGATCGGAATTAAGCGCGGCCATGTTAAAAAATCTGAATCCGTCGTTCATTCTGGATTTGACCGCCACGCCGCGCAAAGAGAGCAATATTATCACTTATGTGGACGCGAGAGAATTGAAAAAAGAAAACATGGTGAAACTTCCCGTGATTGTGTATAATCGAACGACGCGGCAAAGCGTCATACAGGACGCGATTGATTTTCGCGGGACGCTGGAACGACAGGCGCGTGAAGAGGAATCGGACGGCGGAATATATATCCGGCCCATTGTTCTCTTTCAGGCGCAGCCGAATACCGGGAAAGAGGCGGAGACTTATCGAAAAATCAGGAGCGTATTAATAAACGATTATCACATTCCTGAATCGGAAATCGCCGTGAAAACGTCGGAAACGGACGATTTGAAAGACACGAATTTAATAAGCCGCGACTGTCCGATCCGTTATATTATCACGGTAAACGCATTGAAAGAGGGCTGGGACTGTCCGTTCGCGTATATTCTGGCGTCCCTTGCCAACAAGACTTCTTCCGTGGATGTGGAACAGATTGTGGGGCGGATATTGCGTCAGCCGTACCCGGACAAGGGACCGCGCAAAGCGCCGCTTTTGAACAGTTCTTATGTGTTCACCTGTTCCAGAGATTTTCATGACACGTTGGAAAATATCGTAAAAGGCTTGAACCGGGCGGGATTCAGTCGGAAAGATTATCGCGTCGCGGACAATCCGCCGCCGGAACAACCCCCGGTGAATAACGGTATGGATCAACTCGGCATACCGGACAATCCGCCGAATAATAATAATAATACGGCGGGGGAATCGGGCGGCGGTTCTGTCAATACGCCGCCGACCAACGACGGCGGCGACGATTTTGACAATTTTGACGACGTATCCCCGGCGGGGAACGGCGGCGCGACAGGGTCAGGAAACGCGGACGGCGGGACGGCGGTCAACGACAGCGGCGTGACAGGAAACGCGGACAGTAGCGAAATGGAACAGCAGGCGGAAAGACAGGTTGATAATTACAACGACGCGCAAAAAAACGGCGGCGGTTCAGGCGCGGGAGGGTTGGATGATATGCGCCCACACTACGCAATACAGATTCAATTTCAGGAAGACGCGGAAAAATTATGTATTCCGCAATTTTTTCTAAAATCCGTCCCGGATTTGTTTGGCGGGGAATATGATATTTTGGAAAAAGAAAATCTTTCCGGAGGCTTTTCCCTGTCCGGACAGGACGCGCAAATCAGTTTTGAATTGTCCGCGGAACTGTACCGGGTGGACTTGCAGGAAAAGGGCGACGCCGTGCCGAAGTATAAACGGGCGTCTAAAACGGAGCGGGAGTATTTCGCGGCGTATCTGGCGTCCCTACCGGAGGAACGCAGGGTAAACGCCTGTATTGACAGTCTATGTGAGAGGCTGAACCGAAGCAATCGGATTTCCGCCAAAGATATTACAAACTATGTAAAGCGTATTGTGGATGGAATGTCGGAGAACGAACTGACCGCGATGGAGACGGCTTTTCCCGTATACGCCCAGAAAATACAGGAGAAAATTGACGCTTTGGAATACGCGTATCGGGAAAAGCAATTTTATAAATGGCTGGACAACGGAAAGATTGTCTGTCGGGAAAGCTGGTCTTTCCCGTCCGTGATTACGCCCGCCGAAACTATATCGTCCGTGGAGTATTCGCTGTATGAGGCGGAGAAAAACGATATGAATCAATTTGAACTTCGGGTTCTGGACGCGCTGGCGGGTCTGCCTAATATTCTATGGTGGCATCGGAATATTGAGCGAAACCGGGAACAGGGATTCCGGCTGAACGGTCCGTTCAATCATTATCCTGATTTTATTATCCGCATGAGATCCGGTCTGACGCTTCTTGTGGAAGCCAAAGGGGACGACCGGGACAATTCGGACAGTTTAGCGAAACTGAGACTTGGCAAGGCGTGGCAGACGCAAAGCGGCGCGCAATATCGTTATTTCATGGTCTTTGATCATCGGGAAGTGACAGGCGCGTACACGCTGGACGCCTTTGTGGAGATGGCGAAAGAATTATAAAAATATATAAAAAAACGAGGCGCGGAAGCCGTGCAAAAGCGAAGCCGGGCGGCTATTGCGTATGATCAGAATATTGAAAAAATTATATTGAAAAAATTTCAAAAAAATTTTTAAAACCTCTTGACAAAAGTAGCAACCTACTATATATTAACGTAGGTTGGTACTGTTTTGCCGAAAAAGACGGAGGAGCCGATCAGTACGAGCAAAGCGGCGATTCCCATTGAAAGCCCCTGAAAGCGGACGCGGCATCCGTCAGAATAAGGAGGAAAAGCATGAGGAAAATTCGGAGACGTATTTTTATTGTCTTTTGGGCGCGCTACTTCTCCAAAAACGCCCGCGGAAACGCTACGGGACAATGGGAGGAAGCGAAAGCGAATAACATCTACGACCTTGCGGGGAACAATTGGGAATGGACACAGGAACGATACGGTTCCGGCAACTATGTCATGCGCGGCGGCGGATATAATCTGATGGGCGGCGCCTGTCCCGGCAATCAATATCCGGCGGCTCTG
>CAJOFP010000166.1:0-3585 GCA_905233795.1 uncultured Oscillibacter sp.
ATTACAGCTATAAACGCCGGATTTCGTTATTATTTTCGCGTATTTTATTGTAAGTTGTCATGCCCTGATATATGCTGTCGCAGGGTGTCCGTATGGGTTTTGTATGGGTTTTTTATTATAGCGGCGGACGCTGTTGTTGTCAATCCCCGGAATTTTTTTCGGTCTTTTGATGGATGGCGTCCTGGAAAATATCGCTCGCCCGTTTCATACTCTCCGCGTCGGCGTGTGTATACATACGAAGCGTCATGGCTTTGTCCGAATGCCCCAATTTTTCGGATACGCTGGCGATGTCGGCTCCATAGGTAATAGCGATACTGGCGAAAGTATGCCGAAGTTTATGCGGATGGAGATCAGGCACATCGTATTTTTTAGAAAATCGTCTCATGAATTTCGTAGGCGATTGCGGGTGCATCGGCAACGCGCTGTCATTACGCGTAAAAACATAATCGCTTTCTATTTTCTGATTTGATTTATATTCTCTCAGCAAGTTCATGACGATTGGATCCACGTCAACGGTTCGTATTTTGCCGTTTTTCGGCGTATCCAGATACATTCCTTTTTGGGGCGTATAGCAGAGATTTCCCGCGATTGTGATTGTATTATTCTCGAAGTCGATATTCTCCCATTTAAGCGCTCCGGCCTCGCCGCGACGGATTCCGGTGTCGATCATGAGACGAATATAGACCTGCCAGCGGAGCGGTTCTTTTACGAGTCCGTCAAGAATTTTTTGCACTTCATCCACTGTATAGGCGTCCGCCTCTTTACTTTTTATCTCATCTTTTCGAGGACGAGGACGCTCCACTTTATCCATAGGATTTGACAAAATCACGTCCGTCATATACGCCATTCGGAATAAGCTGTGAAGAACCGTGTAGACTTTTACGCAGGTCGCTTGGGATTTCCCTTGCGACTGCATATTTAAAAGAACGGATGAAATATGGGAGGCTTTAATCTCCGGCATTTTCATTTCGCCTATCGCCGGAATGATCCAGTTATTTAAATTTAATTGATAAGTGTTGCGCGTATTTTCGGAACATCGTATCGCTATGGACGGCATAAATACCTGTTCGCTGTAATTTTTAAGCGTCAGAACGGACTCCGCCTTTTTCTGTTCGAGAAGGGCGGCTTCTTTTTGTTCCGATTTGCTTACGATTTCGCCGGAATGAACCATACGCTCAAATTCCGCCGCCTGTTTAGCGAGTTCTTTTTCTATGGCCTTGCGGCTCCATCCGTCCGGGACGTACCATCGCGTGGACAGGTAACTTTTCCCGCGACCGCGACTGACGCGGATTTCATAGAAATCGCGTCCGCTTTTCGTTTTCTTTTTTCGTATTGACGGCATAGCAATTTCCCATGCGTTCAGGCGTTGGACAAGACTGTCGAAATCGCCCCGGCGATTCCATAGTAATCGCTCCAGATTGGTTTGAGAGGCGTCAAAACGGACAACGGGATTTTATTTAATATATTTATATTTTTATTATTTTTAATATTTTTTATATCCTGCCCCCGGACGCTGTAAAACTCCCACAAGTCCGTGTTGAAAGGCGACTCGTTTTGGCTCAGGGCTTTGAATACGCAAAATATATAGACATCGCAAGCCTGATTTTCTGAAAAATCCGGGAAATGAAACGCGATACGATCCGGATATTCGCCGTCGTTTGATTGTAAATAAGCGGCTGATTTCACGCCGATCCGGACGCCGCTATGATTCCCGGACGGATTCCAGAGCAAATCGAAATCCGGTTTTGACTGTTTCTGTCCGTCGGATATTAAATCAAGAGAGGACGCGACCAGAAACTCCGCGAAAGTCTCGCGGATCATGGGAGATGAGAAATCAGAAAACGCCCACCGCCAGAAGTCGTTTACAGTCACGCCGATTTCATCGCCGCCGACTGACAAAGGCTCATTGCCGATATACATATTTTATCACTCTTTTCGCCGTTTAGATTAAAATAACGCGAATTACGGGAGAAATCGCCGGATATTTTCGATATTTTCCCGGAACGCTGTCAACGGAATAAATTTCATATCGGAGAATCTCACGCGGACATCCGCCCATCTTCTTCCTTTTGATTGACGGGGGCGGATTCAAATTCTGATTTTGATTCCGTTTCCGTTTCCATAACGGTCGGCTCGCTTTCCGGTTTGGATTCCGTCTCAGCGGCGGGCGACGCGCTGTTTCGCGGCGCGGGGATATTCTGATTTTGCATTGCGGGGACAGGCAGAGCGGCCAGCATTCCGTCTATATAGGCCATGACTTTTCCCTGATTTTCAGAAGAAAGCCGATGAAATTTAATTAATATATCCTGATCTATCATATGAATCATGTCCGAATAATCCGGGAGTTTATACTCAATCCGCTCCGCGACGGGCGGTTCCGCGTTCGATTCGTTTTCCTTGCCGAGAACCAGATAATCGAGCGTCACGTCAAAATATTCCGCCAGTTTGGACAGCGCTTCCACTCCGGGCTTCGCTTTTCCCTTTTTCCAATCCGTAAAGGCGGAGTTGGACATATTTAATTCCTCACAGACCCGTTTGGCGTTGACGCCGCGTTCACGCATCAGTTCATAAAGACGTTCAAGAACCGGAGACATAGTATCACCTCAAAAATTTTTTCAAAATTTCCAGCAAAATCGCTTGACATCCTGTATATTTCCAGTATAATTAGAAATATACAGAATCATTTTAATTTTTGCGACTTTTACGAATATTAGCATAAAATCATGATTTTGTAAATACGCGAAAGGAGAAAAAATTATGGAAAATCGAATGGATGAAAATCGCCGCCGCTATTCCGATTGGTCCAAAGCAGTGAAAATCGCCATGATTCAGCGCGATTGGAACATGGGGGATCTCGCAAAAGAGATTGGGAAGTCGCGGGAGTACACGTCCGCCGTAGTCAACGAACGGGTGCGGGCTTTGCCGACCGCTCAGATTATCAGCGAGATTTTGAATATCCCGAATACGGCTTATTCCAACTGGTAATCAGATTATATCCTATGAAAGCTGGAATTTAAATGGGAAATGACTGTATGAAACGAGGCGAAAATATATATTTTCGCTGTAGAAAAGAGGCCGCGAAACAGAACGCGAGACTGTCCAGCCGGGAAAACGCCGCCGAACTGCTTGGCGTGTCGCCGTCCACTCTCGCGGATTATGAGCTTGGCAATACGAAAGTGATTCCCGTCGATAAAGTGACGCTGATGGCGGATTTGTATAATTGCCCCGAATTGAAAGCCATGTATTGCAAGAACGAATGCCCGATTGGAAAGCGTATGCCGATGGCGACGCGGATCGGCGGTCTTGAAAGCGTCGCGTTACGTTTCCTGAAAGAGTTTGACCCGGATAGATTGAAAGACATCCGTTCCGGTCTGATTGAGATCGCCGCCGACGGTCGAATCGACGAAAGCGAGATACCGGAATTTCAGGTCATTCTCAATATGACGGACGATCTGTCGCGGATTCTCAGCGAGATACGACTTTTGGGGGAAAAAGCGTTAAAAAATAACGGATTTGAAACGCGGGTGACGGAATGAATCAAAATCTTGAGCGGCTTTACACGCTTATGAATCAAAATCAATATGG
>CAJOFP010000166.1:3590-4749 GCA_905233795.1 uncultured Oscillibacter sp.
CCCGCCTGTCTGTCGGGAAAAAGTCATGGCCTATATCGACGGCATGTTGGAAGCGCTTCCGGCGGATATGAAAAAATCCCGGAATTTATAATTTTTTATATTTTTTTAATTTATTTTTTAATTTTATCATGTCGGGAGGTTATGAGAAATGGCGGAAAACACGGGCATGACCGCAATGGACAAAAAAAGAAAGGGCAATCTGCGTAAAATCAAGTATTTACTGGGCGGAAACGCCGTAAAAAGCCGATTTGACGCTATTTTGGGTAAAAAATCCGCGCAATTTTGCGCGTCTCTGGTGAATGTGGTGTCCGCTTCCGAGAAATTATTGGAATGCGATCCGTATTCCATCATGTCGGCGGCGTTCGTCGCGGCGACTTACGATCTGCCGATTGACGGCAATCTGGGATTCAGCGCTATAGTTCCGTATAAAGGCAAGGCGCAGTTTCAAATGATGTACAAGGGATTCGTACAGCTTGCCATTCGGTCTCACGAGTATGAAAAAATGAACTGTTCCGAAGTGTACGAAGATGAGCTTGTCGGCTACAATCCGATCACGGGAGAGTGCGAGTTCACAACGGATTTCTCCCGCTGTTCTCAACGCGCCAACGGGGAGATAAATAAAATCGTCGGATATTACGCGTGGTTTCGACTGCTTCACGGATTCAAGGCGGAGTTATATATGAGCCGTGAGGAAGTGGCGAACCACGCGAAGAAGTACAGCAAGTCTTATCAATATGATTTAAGAAAAGGGACGCGGAGCAGCATATGGAGTACGGATTTTGAGGCTATGGCGCGGAAAACGGTATTGAAGCGGCTGTTGAACAAATGGGGGATTCTGAGCGTGGATGTACAGCGAGCCATCTCGGACGATCAGAAAGTGTACGAGTCGTCGGGCGAGGGCGGGTACGCGGACAATCAAAACGCGCCGGACGAAGCGCGGGAAATACGGTCAAAAGGCGGCAAAGCAAGCGGCGCGAAACGTCGGGCATTGGCGGAAGCGCTGGATTTGTTCAATGACGGTTTAATCCTGTATGCCTTACGGGATGAAACCCGCGAACACTTCAAGGCGGCTATTCGTAAATACGCGGCGGCGGAATTGCGGAAGCGTCGGCGGCGTAAACCGTCGAACGAATAAACAAACGGGCGACCGCCGTCTGAC
>CAJOFP010000167.1:0-1716 GCA_905233795.1 uncultured Oscillibacter sp.
TATTTAATATTAAAATTATTTTTTTAATATTATATTTAATATTAAAATTACTATAATTGACATCACCGGAGAACGATAATTATTATAACGCGGTTTTCCGCTTTGTCAAGACCTGAAATAAATTTTTTTGAAAAATTTTTTAGAAACGATTTTAAGCGCGTATAGATACTTTTAAGCCGCGTTTGTGACAAATACAATACTTTTTTGGCATTGAGAAATTACATGGACGGGGAACGCGAATTATTTCATAATATAAATTTATTCGCCGGGATATTAGCCTGCATGATTATATGATTGGAATTGACTTTTAATTTTACGCATGATATAATAAAAATATTATTTTTTTAATTAAATATATTTTCAAAAAGGAAAAGAGGAAAGAGGAATTTATGATGAAAAATAAATTGGAAAACGGAAAGATTTATATTTATCCGGAGGGCAGAATCGACTCCGGGAACGCGATGCAATTTGAGAAAGATTTATTCTCGGCGCTGGACGCCGCGCCGGACGCGATCCCGGTTCTGGACGCCGAAAATCTGGAATATATCTCCAGCGCGGGTCTGCGCGTTTTAATGAAACTGCGCAAGCGCCTCAACGCGCCTGTGAAAATGGAAAACGTCTCCCGCGACGTATATGACATTCTGGAAGTCACGGGATTTTCGGAACTGTTGGACGTGAAGAAAAAATTGCGTGAAATCAGCGTGGACGGCTGTGAAATGATCGGTTCCGGCGGTTTCGGGCGCGTGTATCGCATTGACCCGGAAACGATTGTAAAAATTTACACGCCCGGTATAACATTGGATATGGTACAGCAGGAACGCGACACCGCGCAAAAAGCGTTTCTCGCGGGCGTTCCCACGGCGATTTCTTATGATGTCGTGAAAAGCGGCGAATCTTACGGCGTTGTATATGAACTGCTGAACGCCAAAACCGTGGCGCAAATTATAGACGCCGACCGGAGCCGCGTGACGGAAATGGGAACCAAAAGCGCCAATCTGCTCAAGACGCTTCATCAAATCGAGATAAAAAAAGACGCGCTTCCGAACCGTAAAACGGAGTTTCTGAATTGGCTGCCGCGTGTGGAGTGTGTTCTGGAACCCTCCGAGGCGGATGAAATCCGGGCGTTTATTGAATCGCTGCCGGATCGCGGAACTTTCCTGCACGGAGATTTCAATTCCAAAAATATTATGGTACAGGAAAACGGCGAGTTTATACTGATCGACATCGGCGACGCCGCTATTGGACATCCGGTTTTTGATTTGGCGGGACTTTATCTGCCCTATATGTTTTTGCCTAAATCGCCTATGCCGAAAGAAGAAATCAAGCGTTTACTGGGATTCCATATGGAAGACGGCCCGACAATGTTGGAAGCCATGTGCCGCGCTTATTTTGAGATCAACGATCCCGCGGAACTCAAACGCGTCATGAACGAAATTCTGCCTGTCGCCCAGCTGATGGCGACTTATCAGGGCACGCGGCGAGCCGGTTACGATGTGGAATCCATGAAGCGGACATCACTGATCGGCATTCGTCAAAGACTGCTTCCATTGATTCACGCGGCGCAACCGCTGGATTTCTGATTCACACAATCACGCGGGAGGAATATATTTATGAAGATATTTCAAATTATAGCGCTGTCACTGTTTGTACTGTTGAGCCTGACCGGATGCGGGCAAAAGACAAACGCGGTTCCGGAACGGGAACAGAGCGCCGAAC
>CAJOFP010000167.1:1728-8275 GCA_905233795.1 uncultured Oscillibacter sp.
CGCCAACCGTCAACGCGGAGACACAGAGCATTGATCTGACGGGCGTCGGCAATGCGCGGGAACTGGGCGGCTATGCGTCGGAATACGGCGGGACGGTAAAACGCGGCGTGTTATTGCGTACCGCCGCTTTAAACGGAGCGACGGAGGATGACATACGGCGGCTTCAGGATGTTTATCACTTGTCCGTGATCGCTGATCTGCGCATGGACAGGGAACTTGAACCGGCGCCGGATCCGGAGATTCCCGGCGTCAAAAATATTCAAATTCATATTATAGACGAGGCGGTTCTGGCGGAAAAGCAACGAAATCTGACCGCTGAGGACTTGGACGGACTGGATCTGTCAAATAAGATGGATCAATTAAAAATGGCGATCAAAGCCGGCATTGTAAACGATCAAATGTATATAGATTTTCTTTCCGGCGAGATGGGCCGGGAGGGTTATAAACGCCTCTTTGAGGAACTGTTGAAATTGCCGGAGGGAGACGCGCTGTTATTTCACTGTACGCAGGGAAAGGATCGCACCGGCTGCGCGGCCATGCTGATTCTCTCGGCGTTGGGAGTGGACGAGGAAACAATTATGGCGGATTATCTCTTGACGAATACTTTTAACGCGGCGCTGATTGAGAACGAACGGCAAGCGCTTTTGAGTCAAGGCTATGAGGGCGAGGAACTGGAAACCATGATGGCCGCCATGGATCAAGTGAATCCGCAATACATGACAAACGCGCTGGACTGGATGAAAAATAACTACGGCTCCGTGACCGGATATATTACTTCCGAACTTGGCGTCACGGACGAACAGCTTGAAATATTAAAAAATATGTATCTGGAAGCGTAAACGACATCCCGATTCACATGACCGCGCAAATGATTCAGACAGGAAAGAAATTTTGATTATTTAACAAAATTCAGCGATTCACAATCAGATGATAAGATCAGATTGTGAATCGCGTATTTTTTCTGTTATATTATTAAAATATATAATATTTATATATTAAACGGGATTATTTTATAATTCCGCCTTTTCAGACGGCTTGTCGGCGCCGGGTTGAGGCGGTATCTGATAAGTAAACGCGCAGTAGCCGGAGCCGATTACCTGACTGGCCGTGACGGACATATGAATGCCCAAAACGTGATATTCCAAATCCGTCGTGACGGATTCCCCCAGTACGGCGGCGCGAGAGGCGATCCGGCTCCAGTCGCGGCCCTGCATGGGGAACAGTTCGCTGACCGTGCCGCCCAGTAACGCCGCTCTCGGACGCTTGACCAGATGGGCGAACGCGTGATTGACATATAAAATCATCGCGTCGGCATTCTCTTCGTTTAAAATAATATCTCCGGAATTTTCATCCGTTTTTTCGTTTTTATTATTATCATCATCCGGGTTCGCCGGATTGGCGGACTCAGGCTGTACTTTATAAACCGCGTATGCAATCGGCAGATTGTCAAACATACGGAACACTTGTGACATATGATCGCGTAACTGACCGCGTCCCCCGTCGCCGTCATCGGACATCATGCGTAATTGGGCGGCGCTGGCCTGTTCCGTCGTGTTTTCCGTCTCGGAATAGATAGACAGACCCACGGATAAATACGGCGTAAACGGCGTCCCGGCGACTTCCTGAATGCGCGTCGCCAATTCCCGGATACTGGCGCATAATTTCTCCGGTTCTTCACGATCCTGAAATTGCGATAAGACCACATAATGACAACCGTAAATCCGGCCTACTGAAGCCGTGCTTCCGCATAAAAGCAATAGGGCGTCCGCCACGGCGCGAATTAAATTATCCCCGAAGTCATAGCCGTATTGTCGATTAATATCCGAAAAGTCTTCTATAATAATATTAATCCGGGCGAAATCCCGTTGGCGCAGGACAAACTCGTCACGATAGGCGAATACCGCCTCATCAATGCCGCGGGCGTTTAACAATCCCGTCAAAGCGTCGAGACGGGCGCGGAAATCCTCTCCGGACTGGACATCCGCCTTTTTTTCCAGCAATTCCGAAAAGTGACCCAATAATCCTGAAATATGCCCGTGTTCGTCATAAATCGGCATTTTGCTTGCGATAATATTGCGATTTTCCCCCCGGACAATACAGCTTCCGAGAATATCCCGCGTCACCGCGCCGTCGTGAATGACATTCCATTCGTCGCCGCGATATAAATCCGGGTGTACATGCCATCCCATATCCTCATCCGTTTTGCCGATAATATCATTCAAAGAATGAAATCCGTAAAAATCCAGAAAGCTCTGACTTGCGCCTCTGAATCTACGATCCCGGTCTTTCCAGAAAAATTTAATCGTGCTTCCACGGATTAAATTCCGCCATAACATATCGGGCGCGAACGCCTGATCCTGATTTTCGTTTTCGTCGCCGCCGTAATAAGACTGAAAATCCCGGATTTCCTCTTCCGCGTCGCGTACCAGTATAAAATAAACGCCGTCCCGGACTTTCAAAAACGTGTGTAATTTCCAGATATAATTACCGTGATATAATCTCGAACGCAAAAATATGCTGATCCAGCTCCGGCCCGATTTCATGATACGTTCTTCCAGCGTGTCCAAATCCGCGAAACGTGAAAAACGCTGTCGATCTTCCGGGAATATCCGTTCTCTCGCGTAATTTTGCAGGACTTCTCGCGGATCGCGCATAGAGCTTTCCATTTCTTCCCGGTCGTCGGCGTATAACGGCATATAAGAATATTGATTTAAATCAATCATGCCCACGCGATCATAAATCGAATAAATCTGCCGGACGCCTTCGTCCAGACTTTCCTGACGGGTCAATTCCGCGCCGCGTGAAAGATTCGTCATGCTGAGTAAAATGCTGGACATTTGCCGACTTCCCGCGCTTCTTCCAGTAATCGAATCATATGCCCGGAGAATTGCTGTAAACGCAGGGGCTCATGCTGAAACAGACGCTTTTCCGGTATGCCGAAAACCATATTCCAATCCACGCCGGACGCCGTCTCGTCAAAGGCGTCGTTTGTGAATAATAAAAACACATCGTCGTCACGGCCCGACGATAAATTTTTTCTGTCCACAGCCGATAAAAACGGCGTGGCGCTCAGGACGTTTAAACGGCCCAAATCGTCATAATATTTTCTATGCACGGGCGCTTCCACGGATACGCCGCGTTCTAAAACCTGCCGGATACAATCGGGATAGGGCCGGGGTTGTCCGAATAAATAGCCCTGTACTTTCTCACAGCCGATATTAAGCAGAAATTGAAACTGTTCTTCAGTCTCCACGCCCTCTACCAGCGTTTGAATGTCAATTTCTTTCGCCATGTGGACTATAGAAGATAAAATTTGCTTTGATCTGGGATGAAAATCGCTTAAAAACCACATATCGACTTTTAATTCGTCAAAATGATAGTCTTTCAAGACATTCAAAGACGAATAGCCGCTCCCGAAATCGTCCATCCAGACCTGATAACCCGCGCCGCGAAACTGTTCAATCGCCCCGCGCATAATCGCGTCTCTGTCGTTCAACGCGCTTTCCGTGATTTCAATGCACAGACATTTCCGGGGGATTTTATACGATGTCACGGACGATTCCACAACATTGAAAATATCGCATAACTCATAATCCAATCTGGAAAGATTGATAGAAACCGGCACCAAAACGCCCCGGTTTAACATGGCGTCCCGATAGCGGGCGCAGACTTTGCGGACAATAAAAGCGTCCAAATCATGAATGCGGCGGCGTTTTTCCAGAACGCTGACAAAACTTTCCGGGGGCAACAATCCCCATACAGGGTCTTCCCAGCGCGCCAGCGCTTCCAGCCCGCATAACTGCCGGGAAACGGTACGGATCACAGGCTGATAAAATACTTTAATATATTCTTTTTCAATCGCCTCATCCAAGTGATCCATGATATACTCTTCAAGAGAAACGTCGCGGGTCGCTAACTCAGACATAAAAATTCCTCTTTTATATTTATATATTTATTTATTTTTTTATATATTTTCATACGTTTATTTTTTATTTATATAATCACATGTTTGTTAAATATAAATTTTGTTTATTTCGACGTTTTTATAGATTCTATAAATAAATTTGATTTATTTTATTTGAAAAATCATTCCCCGTCAATGACAGAAAAGGACTTTTTGAAATTTTCGTGCGTCTTGATAAAAAAAGCCGGAAAAATTATGGATTTTATACAAAAAAATCAAAATTTTCCCGCTTTTTTTACAAAAATTTACATGAAAATTATGGTATTTTATGCTTTATTTAGTAAAATTATGATTTAATTTCGTTGGCTTTCATAAAAAAATATTAAAATATAATATATAATTTAGCGAAGATTCTTTTGACAAACGAAAAAAGACATGTTATGATAATACTGTCAAGCATTGCTTACAGTTATTTACAGTTATATGAATGGTCAAATGATAGTTTCATTTATGCTTTATTTGTGTTTGTGTTAAGTTTCAAAGAAGGTGATTCATGGCCTCTCCTATGCGACTGGGCGAATTGTTGGTCGCGGCGGGCGCCATTACTGAAGAAGATTTGCAGCGCGGTATGGAATTGCAGAAAGAAAGCAAAGACCGCCTCGGTACGGTGCTGATCGCTAACGGCATTATCACGGAAGCCCAGATGATCGAAGCCCTGCAAATGCAGTTGGGCATTGAATTTGTTGATTTATCAAAAGTATCCATTTCCACGGACATGGCGCAGGCATTGCCTAAGAATCTGGCGCGGCAACATCATGTCGTGCCGGTACGGATGGAAAAAGATGTCCTGTACTTAGCCATGAGCGATCCTTTAAATTTTTTCGCCACAGGCGAAATTAAAAAAGCAGTCAGAAAGAAAATTATACCGTTAATCGCCACGCAAGAGGGCGTGGAACACGCGATACAGATTTTATACAGCAATGAGGGCGCCGCGAAAGCCATTGAGGATATGAAACGCGAAGCCGCCGCCAACGGCGCCAATGACACGCCTACAACCGCCGGCGCGTTCGTATCCACACAGCTCGGCGACACGTCAGCGAGTAACGCGCCGACAATACGCCTTGTCAATTCCATGATGGAACGATCTGTAACGGAACGCGCAAGCGATATTCATATGGAACCCCGTGAGGATCATATGCGCGTCCGTATGCGTATTGACGGCGTCATGAGAAGCGTTTTGACGATTCCTAAAAATGTACAATCGTCCGTGATTTCCAGAATCAAAGTCATGTCCAGCATGGACATCGCGGAACATCGCGTTCCGCAGGACGGAAGATTTAACGTACAAATCAAAGACAAAAGCATTGACGTTCGCGTGTCAACATTGCCGACAGTATACGGTGAAAAAATCGTCATGCGCCTGTTGGACAAGTCCGGCGGACGCGTAACTAAAGAAGCCGTCGGCTTGACCGGATCGGATTTAGATAAATATGACGAGTTATTAAGCATTAAAAGCGGCGTTATTTTGTTAGTCGGCCCAACCGGTTCCGGTAAGACGACAACTATGTACGCCATGATTAACCAGTTAAACACGGACGAAGTCAATTTAGTTACGCTGGAGGACCCGGTGGAATATAATATTGACGGCGTCAATCAGGTGCAAATCAACGAAAAAACCGGCATGACATTCGCCGGAGGTTTGCGGTCGATTTTAAGACAAGACCCGGATATAATCGCCGTGGGCGAAATCCGCGACGGCGAAACGGCTGAAATCGCTATGCGCGCCGCCATTACCGGTCATATCGTGTTATCGACGATTCACACCAATGACGCCGTGGGTACGATAGACCGCTTGCGGGATATAGGCGTAGAGCCGTATGTAATCGCCAGCGCGTTGCGGGGCGTTATCTCTCAAAGACTGGTTCGGCGCGTCTGTCCGCACTGCCGGGAAAGTTACACGCCTTCAGATATGGAATTACGCTCTCTGGGTATCAAACCGGAAGATAAATTCCCGTTTTTTCACGGCGTCGGCTGTCCGAAATGTTATAATACCGGTTATCGCGGCAGAATCGCCGTTTTTGAAATGCTGATGATTGACGATGAAGTCAGCGCGTTGATATACGAACAGCGCGGACGCAACGCGATTGAAAAAGCGTTAAAGCGTCCCGAAAGCGGCTTTGTATCGCTTGAAAGCAACGCTTTGCGATTAATGCGCGACGGCATGACCACCAGTGAGGAAGTTTTACGGGTTATCAGCCGGAAAAAATAAAAAAATTTTTTTATAAAACCTGTCTCCGATTGTTATCTTGTTTCGTATATCATATAGAATCCCACGAGGGGGAGAGTAAGAGTCTATCTCAAAACAAGAACCCTTCCCCCTGTCCCCCTTCCCTTTCAGGGACGGGGGAACGCAATCCGGGAAAGTCCCCCCTGAAAGGGGGGATTTAGGGGGGTTTTTATTTCTCATAGGTTCTAAATATAAATAATTAAATAATCGTCCGTTTGAATAAATCGTCCAGTTTGATAATAATATCCGGGAAAATCACGCCGTGAAATTCCGTTTGAATTTTTTCCCGTTCCTCCGGCGTCATACGCGATAAAATATTATCAGGATAAAAACTATACGCGTCGTGTAATATAAAT
>CAJOFP010000168.1 GCA_905233795.1 uncultured Oscillibacter sp.
GGCGTTCCAATAGAGAACACGTCGCGGATAATCTTAATCTATCTATTTCGTCATTAATCGCCACGTCTTTGGCAATATAAGTATCCGTATGGGGAATATAGGCTTCAGGTTGATAATAATCATAATATGACACGAAATATTCAACGGCGTTATTCGGGAAAAATTCTTTAAATTCGGCGCACAACTGTGCGGCAAGCGTCTTGTTATGCGCCAATACCAGCGTCGGACGCTGTACGGCCTCAATCACTTTCGCCATCGTGAAAGTTTTACCGGAACCCGTGACGCCCAATAAAACCTGTTCTTTCAATCCGCTTTGAATCCCTGTGACAAGATTTTCAATCGCCTCCGGCTGATCCCCGGCGGGCTGATAGGGCGATACGACTTCAAATCTTTTCATATCCTGTTTTAAATCCTGTAAATCTGACATAATAAAATCTCCGGATTATATAAAAATAATAAATTATAATCTTACGTTCAAGATTTTTATTTTAGCAAGAAATATGAAAAAATCAAGCCTTTGTTCAATTTATAAATTTAAAATAAATAAAAACCCCCCGGCGGTTATCGTCGGGGGATTTTCGCGGGTAAATATAATAATTATTTTCCGCACATAGCGCGGGCGTTTTTGATAATATTATCCGCGCTGAGACCGAATTGTTTTAATAATTCCCCAGCCGGACCGGAGTGACCGAACACGTCATTGACGCCAATGCGCTTAACCGGTACGGGATAATTTTCGCTGATTACGCCGCACACGGCCTCGCCCAGTCCGCCGATAATATTATGCTCTTCAACCGTGATAATTTTCCCGCATTCTTTGGCGGCTTTTAATACTAAATCCTGATCTAAAGGCTTAATTGTCGCCATGTTGATTATACGCGCCTGAATGCCGATTTCAGCCAGCGCGTTTCCGGCGTCGATGGCTTCCGGGGTCATAATGCCATTGGCGATAATAGCGATGTCGTTTCCGTCGCGTAATACTTCGCCTTTGCCGATTGTAAATTTAAAATTATCGTCATGGAAAACGGGCGTCGCGGCGCGTCCGAAACGCATATAGACCGGGCCGGTCATTTCATACGCCGCCCGAACCATGGCGCGGGCCTCTATATCGTCAGCCGGACACATAACCGTCATACCGGGGATAGTACGCATTAACGCGAAATCCTCACAGCACTGATGGGACGCGCCGTCCTCGCCGACGGAAATACCGCCGTGCGTCGCGCCGATTTTGACGTTTAAATGGGGATAGCCTATCGTATTGCGGACCTGTTCAAAAGCGCGTCCGGCGGCGAACATAGCGAAAGTGGACGCGAACGGGACTAAACCCATTGTAGACAGACCGGCGGCGACGCCGATCATGTTGCACTCGGCAATACCGCAATCGAAATGACGATCCGGGAACGCTTTTTGAAATACGCCGGTTTTCGTCGCTCCGGCCAAATCCGCGTCAAGAACGACAAGATTTTCTTTTTCCGCGCCCAATTCTTTTAAAGCGTTGCCGTAGCTGTCGCGGGTCGCTACTTTTTTTATATCAGCCATAAAAATTTACGCCTCCTGTTCGATCTGTTTCCGGGCCGCGTCCAGTTCCGCCATGCCTTGCGCGTATTCGTCATCATTGGGGGCTTTGCCGTGCCAACCGGCTTTGTCTTCCATATAAGAAACGCCCTTGCCTTTTGTCGTTTTCATGAGAATCACAGTCGGCTTGTTTTTGCCCTGATTTTCGTGAAATTTAGCAAAAGCCTGTTCGATTTCGTTAAAATCATGGCCGTTAATTTTAATTACTTCACAGCCGAAGGCTTTGAATTTCTCGTCAACCGGCTCCGTATTCATGACATCTTTCGTGCGTCCGTCGATCTGCAAGCCGTTAATATCGACGATAACGCACAGATTATCCAGTTTATAATGCGCGGCGAACATGGTCGCTTCCCAGACCTGACCTTCCGCCAGTTCGCCGTCGCCCACCAGCGTATAAACTTTAATATCTTTGCCCGTGACTTTCGCGCCTTTCGCCATACCGACGGCGGCGGAAATGCCCTGTCCGAGAGAACCCGTGGACATATCGACGCCGGGAACAGTATTCATATTGGGATGGCCCTGCAGATAAGAATCAATATGCCGGAACGTCGGCAGATCGTCAACCGGGAAGAATCCGCGCAACGCCAACGCGCTGTATAAACCCGGCGTGGTGTGACCTTTGGACAATACAAATCTGTCCCGATTGGGGTCTTTGGGATTCTTGGGATCAATCCGCAGTTCTTTGCAATACAAATAAGTGAACATATCCGCGCTGGATAAAGACCCGCCGGGGTGTCCGGCTTTCGCGCCGTGGGTACTGGTGAGGACGCCCTCCCGAACCTGTACGGCTTTCAGACGCAAATCTTTGTTTTCCGCAGGCGTCATAAAAGAATCAGCTCCTAATTTAAATTTAAATTCTAAATTTTATTTCAATTTTTTAAAAACCAAATTTAAATTTTTAAAAAATCAAATCGCTTTATTTTTATAATTTTCGCGTAATTGATCGCGTTTTATTTTTTCTGACCGTAATAGGCGTTGGGACCGTGTTTGCGTGAATAATGCTTGTCCTGAATACGCTGGGGAGCGGGGGCGGCGTTTAAATTCACCTGACGCGTAAATATCGCCATTTTCGATACTTCTTCCAGTACGACGGCGTGATAAACCGCTTGGGCGGCGTCCTTGCCCCATGTAAACGGGCCGTGACTGTGACAGATTACGGCGGGAACGGCGACGGGGTCAATATTGCGATTTTTAAACGTCTCGACGATAATTTTACCCGTGTTCAATTCATAATCTTCGTCCAGTTCTTCCTGCGTCAAATGCCGGGCGCATGGAATCGGACCGTAAAAATAATCGGCGTGCGTCGTCCCGTAACACGGAATATCTTCCCCGGCCTGCGCCCATCCCACGGCATAGGGGCTGTGCGTGTGGACAATGCCGCCGATTTCGGGAAACGCGTTATATAAAATCAAATGCGTTTTCGTATCCGACGACGGATTCAAATCGCCCTCGACTTTATTTCCCCGCAAATCCATTACGACTAAATCACTCGGCTTGAGTTCGTCATACTCGACGCCGGACGGCTTAATCACAAACAAGCCCTTTTCCCGGTCAATCCCGCTGACGTTGCCCCAAGTATACGTTACCAGATTGCGCCGGGGCAGTTCCATATTGGCTTCGTATACTTTCTTTTTTAATTCTTTCAGCATGATTTTTCCTCCCTCACATTTCCACGCGATTACGCGATTATCAATCATTTATTATAAATATTATAATATTATTTTATACTTGTTCGTCCAAAATCGCGCTCATGGTCGAACAGGCGAAATTTATATCGCTCTTCCAGCTTTCTTTCCCGACATCCCACATTTCCGTGACATACCGGCGGATTCCCAATTCCCACGCCGTTTTGATGATAGATTTAAAATCCACATGACCCGTGCAGAAAGGCACTTCACGGAATACGCCCGGAACGGTTTCTTTTAAATGCAGGGCGAATATATGCCCGCGTCCGGCTTTCAAAT
>CAJOFP010000169.1 GCA_905233795.1 uncultured Oscillibacter sp.
GCCTCGACGGTCGCGCCGAACTGTTCAGCCGAACGCAAAGAGGCGTATTTAATATTATCCGCGTATAAATCATTCGGTTCCGCGCCCGACGGACTTTCATTCACAGCCGTCAGACCGTTCCACGCCACGCCCGTCTGATACGCGCCGTTCGTGTTTTGCTTGAATAAAACGCCGTGGTCAACGCCGCTTTCAATCAGCCGTTCGCCGGTTTTATCCCACTGAATTTTCATAAATTTTCCCCCTTATTTAAAGCCAAATATGAAACACATCGTGATTTAAATTATCCGCCGTAAAATGCCGGACGTGCTGACAGTTCGGCAATAAAGACGCCTGTCTGACAAGTTCGCTGTCCGGGTTCTTGTCTATCACAGTTACCTGATACTCGTCGCTTTGGGCGTAAACTTTGTTGTCGGCGAAACGGTTGTGAATCCGGTTTCTCTGATAGACAATCGCCGGGTATTTCATCCGAACGCTTTCCGGCGGCTGAAAATAAAGATGTCCGTCGCCGTCAACGGCGCGGACACCCGATTCCACAAGAATCCCCATGAGCAAATCATGAAGATTATCCCGACTTTTGCTCAGTGTAAACGCCCCCAATCGTCAGAATCAGCCGGGGATATTGTATCTCCACTGATTTTACTTTCCATTTCGCGCCGTTCCAGACCGCGTATCGAATCGCCTGAAAATTTCGCAAAGCATACGGGTCGGCTACGACGGAAAGCGTGTTGTCGATTTCCAGATTGTCATTCAGATTCTGTCCGGACTGCCAACGCCGGGTATTGCGCGTCACGTCGCCGAAATAGTCCCGCTCCGTGATTTGTTCCTCATACACGTCCGGCGCGGTTTCTTTCGTTTCCGCGTAGCCGATTTTCCCGTAATACTTCATTTTGAATTTCTCACGCCGCTTTCTTCAAGACCAGCGTCAACGCCGAATACGGTTTAATCAACGCGCCGGAAATCCGTGTCTCAATCAGATATTTCTGCTGATTGTAATCAATATCGAAATCGTCAAACATATTGACTTCGCCGCCTTTGTCCGCGCCGACGTTGTAATCCGACAGATTGACGATAACGCCGATAAGCGGCAAAGTTTCCGCAGACGAACCGCTTCCGACCGTCAAAGTCTGATTCTCCATCGGCTCAACCGTGACAATATCGCGGACGCGCAAAGCCGTCGCCAGTTCCGCCTCGGTCTTGTAGAGCTTGTGACCGATACCGTCTTCAAGCAATAACATCTCCGTGACGACATCTTCCGTGGTGAAGAACGTCGGATTGCCGGAGCCTTTGTAATTCTTACGGGCGCGAATCGCGGCGTTAATCGTCGCTTTGGCGATAACCTGTTCGTCGGCGTTCGCGGCGACTTCCACTTTGACCTGCGTATTAAACAGCGGCACATCTTTTGCGATGGGGCGAATATGCGCCTCGCTGATATGGTCGTCAGAATCGGTGGAGCGTCCGTCGCCGATGATAATGGCGCGGGCGATTTCCTCATCCAGCATTAAGCGCATTTCGGAACGAATCCACGCCACAACGTCGAAATCTGTGATGTCAATAATATCATCACGGTCTAACTTCTGTTTCTTGTAGACTGTCTGCGGGTCCGTGGTCCGTTTCAAAGTCGTGAAGACTTCCTCTTTCTTCTGTTTGCCTTTGATATAACCCCGCGCTCTCGCGTCGTCTTCCGTAATATTCGCGTATACGGATTTAATACGACTGAAAGGCGTGTGGTGTACGCCGCTCATGACTTTCCGCACCCAGTCCATGCGGCGGGAAATCCATTCCGGCGGATTGTTCAGGCTTTTATAATCCGGGAACAGCATGGACGGATCGTTGAATCCGTAAGTCTGCGTACCGGTCGCCACGGTCATGCCTGTCGTGTCGATAGAATGCGCCAGAACGCCGTCCTCAATCGCCTGATTCACCGCTTCCCGCAGACTGCCCAGCCGTTTGCCGTCCGCGAAAATCTTTTCCATATCGGCATGGCTCAGGAACGCGCCTTGATTCTCATCGCTGTCAAAAATATTATGCTTCACAGATTTACCCTCCCTGCTTTCGTCATCGTCATTTCCAGACTGTCCGCCGCCGTTGTCCTGCAATGCCTGTCCAAGTAACGCGTAAACAACGGTTTTCTGTTTTTCGGTCATGCTGTTGAATACGTCCTCGACGGTTTCTTCATCGTCGGACTTCTTTTTCTTGTTTCTATCCTCGTCCACTTTCAATTCCTCCCCGTCCGAATCATTGTCCGCGTGGCTTAAACTGATACGTTCGCCCATGTAAATAACGCCCTCGTCATCGTCAATATCCGCGCCGATTCCGTGCGCCAAAACCGTGTCGATAAACGCGTCCGGATTCGCGCCCGCGAGTACCAGACTGACTTCCCGGATTACGCCGTGCAGAACTTCCGACCCGCGCTGTTTAAGCTGATTGGCATAAATCGACAGCGATACAATATCGCCGTGTTTGACCAGTCTTTTCGCCTCTTGTCCGTTTTCCGTGTCGTTGAACGAACAGAACGCGTAAACGCCGTCTTTGCGATTTTCCAACAAAGCGTGTCCAAGCACGTTCGCCGGATTGTCGTGCTGATGGTTCCAGACCAGCGGCACGATTCGATTGTTATCGTCTTTGAACGCGTCGGGCAGAATAATGCGTCCGTCCGCGCACCGGCGGTTCGCTTTCGTCGCGTAGCCGCCAAAGTCATAACTTTTCGCCATTTTGAATTTTCATCCTCCCTCTTTCATATTCTCCGTCTCCGGCTGTTCCGATTGTAATTCCGCGTCGCTTTGATTGAGATTTTTATTTCTCAATTCGTCCGCTTTCGGGTCATTACTCGGTTTCATACCCACAACCTGCCGGATTTCGTTGGAACTCATAATCTCGTTTCTGGTCATTTTGTCCGCTATTTCCGCGATTTCACTGACCGGAACCAGTTTGAACGGATCGCGGAAAAACAGGATTGACTGTCTTTGAGTTCTGGCGGTTTTCGTCAGGAATTTGCGCTTCATTTCATCCGTAATCGCGGAAAGAATCGGCTCTATTGTCCGATTGTAATAATTCAGCATGGTCTTGTCGTCCGCCTCGCCGTTGAGAATGCTTTGCGTAATGCCAAGCTGTCCGTAAAGCTGATTTGTCAGATATTCCACCTGTGACATGAGATTATTTTCAATGGGACGGTTTAACTGTGTGACGCGCTCCGTACCGTCTATATACGCGATTCCGTATTTGCTCCCCGCTAACTGCTGTTCAATGCTATTACGCCGGATTTCCGCTTGTTTACGTCTGGCGTCGGTCTTGATAATATACGGAAGCTGGATAATCAAATCCAGTTTGCCGGAACTGGTCTGCTCGTCAACGGCGTCCAGTAAACTGAGCTTTCGGATTAGTCTCTGCATAGTCCCGTTTGGCTCGTTCATCACGGCGTACAGCGGATTTTCTATAATCCCGACCGATTCTTTGGACAGCGTGACTTCCTCTTTCATACCGGTCTTGTCGTTGTAAACCTCAACCCTGACGTGACGCGGATACCATTCAACAATCTTAACCGGGACGATAGCGACGCCGCCCTCGTCCAGCATGGACAGCACGACATCCTGAATAAACGCCCTCGCGGTCTGGTCAATGTTCGCTTCCAGAGAAAGACAGTTATTCAAACCGGAATCCACAACAGAAGTGAATCGGTCATTCTCATCCAGACGGACGTGTTTTATGTCAATACTGGAAGCGTCAAGCGCGATACGATTGTAAATCGCCGTAACAATAGTACGGTCGATTCCGCGCCGTATGCGGGGTCTGTCGGGACGATAAGAAAAGCCCGCCCCATGATATTCATAGGTCGGGTCTTTGTTTTTGGTGAACGCGTTCCAAGCGTTTTTCAGCCGGGAACCGATTTGTAACTCCATTTTGATTTTTTCACCTCGTTTGCGGATTTGTTACTATTTTGTAAACTTTTACTTTTGGCTCTTGACATTTAAAATTTTTATGCTATTGTGCTATTTTGTGAAAGGAGATAATCTCGTAAAGAGAGGAGGTGAATTATGGCAAGATTGTCAAATGATGAAATCAGAAAAATGTCGCTTGACGAGGCGGATGTTTACACTGATTTACATCCCGCTGAGGCGTGGCGTTTTGCCAAAGCGCACGGAAAATCCGCGCTTGAACAGAGTAAGAAAGCCCTGAAACACGGATTCAAATCTGAAATTTTGTTCGCCGCCCCGGAATCTGTCTAACAACCTATCGCTCTTGACATTCTCTCCAAACAGTGATACTATATTGACGTAAGGAGATTTTTATCATGGTTCTTGTGAAATGTGAATGCGGATGTTTTTACAGCCTGAATGAAATCGGTCTCAACCCGCACAAAGATTTGGATAGAAAATGCCCTAATTGCGGTATGATTCATAAACTTAGCGATTATAATTCGCTTAACGCTATGCTCCCGCAAGCGAAAGACGCGCTCGAAATTGAAGTGATTCCTGATAACGCGAAAATCCGTTTGAGCTTTGATCTATGAATTTTCAGAACCAGTCGCGGAATATTCTTGCGGCTGGTTCAATTTCTCCTCGGCTTTGGTACGCAGTTCTTCTATGCGGTCGATAACATTTCGCGTATGTTCTTGATAAGATTCCATTTCATCAAGAAGAGATTTAATCTCATTCATTCCGTGAAAA
>CAJOFP010000170.1:0-3523 GCA_905233795.1 uncultured Oscillibacter sp.
AACGCCGAGGGCAACCGGACGACGCCGTCCGTGGTGGCTTTCTCTAAGACAGGCGAGCGCATGGTCGGACAGGTCGCCAAACGTCAGGCGATTACGAATCCGGATCGGACGATTTCGTCGATTAAGCGCGAAATGGGCAGTGATTATAAAGTAAGTATTGATGACAAGAAATACACGCCGCAGGAAATCAGCGCCATGATTTTGCAAAAATTAAAAAGCGACGCCGAAAGTTATTTAGGCAGTCCCGTGACGGAGGCTGTCATTACAGTCCCGGCGTATTTCACGGACTCACAACGTCAGGCGACGAAAGACGCCGGAAAAATCGCCGGATTGGATGTCAAGAGAATTATTAACGAACCCACGGCGGCGGCGTTGGCGTATGGCATTGATAAAGAGCAATCGCAGAAAATCATGGTTTATGACTTGGGCGGCGGTACGTTCGACG
Organism: uncultured Oscillibacter sp.; assembly: GCA_905233795.1. GTDB lineage: Bacteria > Bacillota > Clostridia > Oscillospirales > Oscillospiraceae > Oscillibacter. Next base: position 446 of record CAJOFP010000170.1, read on the forward strand.
TGTCGATTTTAGAGATTGACGACGGATTTATTGACGTACAGGCCACGGCGGGCAATAACAGACTGGGCGGCGATGATTTTGACGAATGCGTCATGAAATGGCTGGTCAGCGAATTTAAAAAGTCCGACGGCGTGGACCTGTCCGGGGATCGCGTCGCCATGCAGAGATTAAAAGAAGCGGCGGAAAAAGCGAAGATTGAATTGTCCGGCGTGACGAGTTCTAATATTAATCTGCCGTATATCACAGCCGACGCGACAGGCCCGAAGCATTTGGATATTAATCTGACAAGAGCGAAATTTAACGAACTGACCGGGCATTTGGTCGAAGCCACGATGGGACCCGTGCGGCAAGCCATGTCGGACGCGGGCTTGAAGCCGTCGGATTTGTCAAAAGTCTTGTTGGTCGGCGGTTCGAGCCGGATTCCGGCTGTACAGGAAGCCGTCAAGAAATTTACGGGCAGCGAGCCTTTTAAAGGCATTAACCCGGATGAATGCGTCGCAATGGGCGCGGCGTTGCAGGCGGGCGTATTGACCGGCGATGTCAAAGGCTTGATTTTAAACGACGTTACGCCGTTGTCGCTGGGTATTGAGACGATGGGCGGCGTGTGTACGAAGTTAATCGAACGCAACACGACGATTCCGACAAGACACAGCCAGATTTTCTCCACGGCGGCGGATAATCAGACCAGCGTTGAAGTAAACGTATTGCAGGGCGAACGCGAAATGGCGGCGTCGAATAAATCTCTGGGCAGATTTCATCTGGACGGCATCGCCCCGGCGCGGCGCGGCGTGCCGCAGATTGAAGTGACGTTCGATATTGACGCGAACGGCATTGTAAATGTCTCCGCGAAAGACTTGGGAACCGGTAAAGAACAGCATATCACAATTACTTCGTCGTCGAATATGAGCAAAGAGGATATTGACAAGGCTGTTCGAGAAGCCGAACAGTTCGCCGCGCAGGATAAGAAACAGAAAGAAGAAGTCGAGACCCGGAATCAGGCGGATCAAATGGTTTATCAAAGCGAAAAGACGCTGTCTGAGATGGGCGATAAAATCCCGGCGGATGACAAAGCGAAAGTGCAGTCGTGCATTGATAAATTAAAAGAAGCGTTAAAAGGCACGGACTCGGCGGCGATTAAATCCGCGACGGAAGAGTTACAGCAGGCGTTTTACGCGGTCAGCGAAAAATTATATCAGAACGTGAATCCGCAGAACGCGCAAGGCGGCGCGGCGGGGCCGGATATGAATAATAATTTTAACGGCGCGGGCGCGAATAATAATAACGGCCAGCAGTATTACGACGCGGATTATAAAGTCGTGGATGACGATGATAATAATAAATAATAATAATAATAAATAAAATAATAAAAATTAAAATTAATAAAATATAAAAATAATTTACGCCCCCGGCGTCGTATAAACGGCGTCGGGGGAAAGGGCGGCTTTTGGAGGCGCTTATATGGCGGAGAATAAACGTGATTATTATGAAGTCCTCGGCGTCGAAAAAGGCGCGTCGGATGATGAAATAAAAAAGGCTTATAAAAATATGGTCCGCAAATATCACCCGGATTTGAATCCGGGCGATAAGACGGCGGAAGAGAAAATGAAAGAAGTCAACGAGGCTTACGAGATTTTATCAAATCCCCAGAAGAAATCCAGATATGATCAGTACGGTCACGCGGGCGTCGATCCCAATTTCGGCGCGGGCGGATACGGCGGCGGTTTTGACGTGGATCTGGGCGATTTGGGCGATATTTTCGGCAGTTTCTTTGGCGGCGGTTTCAGCGGTTCGCGCCGGAGCAATCCAAACGCGCCTATGCGCGGCGCGACGATTGAGACTTCTGTGACGATTGGTTTTGAGGAAGCCGCGTTCGGCTGTGAGCGGGAAATTAATATTGACCGATCTGAGATTTGCCCGGAATGCAAGGGCAGCGGGTGCGCGCCGGGTACCAGTCCGGAGACCTGTACGGAATGTCACGGCACGGGACAAATTCAAATGCGGCGTCAAACGCCGTTCGGGACGATGGCGACGTCGGCTCCGTGCGCGAAGTGCGGCGGACGCGGGAAATTTATCAAACAGCCTTGTAAAGAATGCCGGGGTCTTGGGACGGTTCGCAAGCGTCGGACGATTAAAGCCAGCATTCCCGCCGGAATTGATCACGGTCAGCGGATTCAATTACAGGGACAGGGTCACGCCGGACGCAACGGCGGCCCCGCCGGAGATGTGTTAATTACTGTCGCCGTGCGTCCCCATGAGATTTTCCAGCGTCAGGGCAACGACGTGTATTCCGAAAAGTCCGTGACGTTTACACAGGCCGTATTGGGCGCGGAATTGGAAATCCCGACGATTGACGGAAAAGTAAGCTATAATCTCCCGGAGGGGACGAAAAGCGGGACGCGGTTCCGTCTGCGCGGCAAAGGGATTCCGTATATTCACGGCCACGGCAGCCGGGGCGATCAGTATGTCACAATCTTGGTTGAGACGCCGCGCAATTTAACCCGCGAACAGAAAGACGCTTTAATAAAATTCTCTCAGGCGATGGGCGAGGACGCCCCGGAAGAAAAAAAATCCATTTTCGGCAAGAAACGCAAACGCTGAAATAAAAATAATAATAAATTATAATAAAAAATAATAATATATTATAAATAAATATAATAAATTAATATAAATTAAATAAAAATGAAATAAAATTTGGGTATAATATTCTGTCGAAAATTTTGATAAAACAAGTAAAAAAGACGGGAATTGGGATTGCAATTTCTGAAAACCGGGTTTATAATAAATCCCGGTTTTTCGTTACGCGTCAAAAAACGCGGGCGAATCGCGTAAAATATAAGTAAAACAGCGGTAAATCGGATTTTGTAATGGTTTGTAAGGGGTGCGGAATGGCGAAAGTAAGAGGATACAGCAGCTATCACGGACGCGGGCCGATGTGGAAAACCGTGGCCGCCGTTCTTTTGATAGCGACCATTCTGGCGTCATTCGGCGTATTGGCTCTGGGCCGTTATATCGTCGTGGACGACGCCGGTCTGCCGCGCATTCAACTGCCTTGGGCGGACGAGTCGAAATCGCCGGACG
>CAJOFP010000170.1:3648-7316 GCA_905233795.1 uncultured Oscillibacter sp.
TCGATGGCCGAACGCTATGGCTATACGGCTTTCTCGGTTTTATTGAAAGACGGCGAAGGCACGGTTTATTTTAAATCCGACGCGACGATTCCCGGTCAGACACGCGCCCGCGAATCGACAAATGAAGTCCTGAAAACGCTTGCGCAGTCGCAATTTTATTCCGTCGCCCGGCTTACCTGTTTTCTGGATTCGCAAGGCGCCAATTCCAATGTCAGGCGTTACGGCTTGCGCAACACGGGGACATATTTATTTTATGACGGCAACGCCGCCAACTGGATGGATCCGTCCAAACCGGACGCCCGCGCCTATTTATGCGACTTGGCCCGCGACGCGGCTGAATTGGGTTTTCAAGAGATTTTATTGACGCATGTAGGCTATCCCACGGAGGGCAAACTGGATAAAATCGCCTATGGCGATACGCCTATATCAGAAAATTTAAGTTTATTTTTATCCGAAATGCGCGAGGCCTTAAATCCCTATGGCGTCAAATTATCGGTTCAAATGCCCCGCGCCGTATTTACCCATGAGGAAAATCCGTCCGGCTTGACGTTAGATGTCGCCGCGCCTTATGTGGATCGTATGTATTGCGTCGTCACGCCGGAGGAAATTGATTACTGTGACGGGACTGTATTTAATCTCCGCGACGGCGCGATTGAGTTTGTCCCGATTCTCAGCGATCCGCTTCCCCAGCCCCTGCCCAGACAGTTTTTATATTTATCCTGATAATTATTATATTAATTATTATATTATCGCGTAATTAATATAAATATTATTTTATATTTTATTTATATTAAAAATTTATATATCAAAAGGAAGATTGCATGATGAAAAAATTTGCGGCTGTTCTGCTTGCGCTTGTTCTCGCGCTGTCCCTGATCGCCTGCGGCGGCGGTTCGACGGATAATAATCAAGAAAATCAGGAAAACGCCAACAGCGAAAACGCGGCGGATGTTGAAACCGGAGACGCGGAAGACGTCGAAGCCGGAGACGACAACGCGGCGGAATCCGAAAGCGCGGCTTATGCCGGCCCGCTGGTATCCCCCGGCAAATTGACAATGTCCGTAAACGCCGCTTTCCCGCCGTATGAAATGACGACTGACGCCGGCGGATTTGAGGGCATTGACGTGGATATTGCCGGTTTAATCGCCGAAAAACTGGGACTGGAATTGCAAATCGACGATATGGATTTTGACGCGGCTTTATTAGCCGTCCAGAACGGCAAAAGCGATATTGTCATGTCGGGCGTGTCTGTGACTGAAGCCCGTCTCGCCGTCATGGATTTCTCGGATTCTTACGCGACCGGCATTCAATCCGTAATCGTAAAAGAAGGCTCGGACGTTACGATTGATAATCTGGGCGAACACATGATAGCGACCCAGCGCGCCACCACGGGAAATATTTATTGCTCGGATGAGTTCGGCGACGATCATGTTTTGGCATACGACAACGGTGGTTATCGACGACGCCCCGGCGCGGGCTTTTGTATCTCAAAATCCCGGCTTGACGATTTTAGACACGGAATACGCCGTTGAGGATTACGCGATCGGTATCGGCAAGGGCAACGCGGAGTTATTAAACGCGATTAACAACGCGCTCGCCGAATTAAAAGCGGACGGGTCTTTACAGGCCGTTATTGATCAATATATCAGCGCGGACTAAAAATTATAAATTATAATTATAATTTATAAAAAATTATAAAAAATAAAAACCGGGACGGCGTTGGATTCGCGCCGCTCCGGTTTTATTTTATGATTTATCAACGCCAATAGATAAATATAATATATTTATCTATATCATATTTTTGCTAAAATGAATAAAATCCGTGAAAAAAATTCGCGCAAACTGTTGCGTTTTTTATCGCTATACGCTATAATAACAAAATATCACTATTCTGTAATATTTTTATCTTTTCATCTCGCGGACGGTCTCTTATTAAAATAATCAGACTGTTTCGCGTCAAAAAAACGCGGGAGGAAATCAATATGGCATCCAAATCGACGAAAGGAAAAAAGAAAACGGCTAAACCCATTGAGAGTGAAAAAGACACGGTGAAGCAGTCCAAGAAATCCGCGAAAAAAGTTATTGAGAAAAAAGAAGAGGAAACGCCCGTTATAAACGAAATCGCGCCGGAAACGACGCCTGTCGAAGCCGCGCCGGAGACGGTTGACGCCGTGACGGAAACGACGCCCGTTGAAACCGCGCCGGAGACAATGCCTGTCGAGACCGCGCCGGAAGCCGCGCCCGCTGTCGTAATCGAAAGCGAACCGCTTCCCCAGCCGAGACGCAGCGTCGTCTTTATCGGCTCGGAGTGTTATCCCTTTGTCAAAACGGGCGGCTTGGGCGATGTCATGTACGCGCTGCCCAGAGCGCTAACCAAACAAAATTGCGATGTAAAAGTCATTCTGCCCCGTTACAAGTGCATTCCCCAGAAATGGCAGGATAAAATGATCTATCGCGGCGCTTTCATGATGGATCTCTGCGCCGACGGACATTCTTATTATGTCGGCATTATGGAATATGTCAATGACGGCGTGGTTTATGATTTTATCGACAATGAGGAATTTTTCAGCTCCGGCAATCCGTATACGAATTTAATTGACGATATTCCGAAATTTTGCTTTTTCGCAAAAGCGGCTCTCGCGGCGTTGAATTTCATGAACTGGGTTCCGGACGTGATTCACTGTCACGACTATATCTCCGGACGCTCTTCGCCGATACGGCTCTCAGAGACTCGAAAATCATGATCACGATTCACAATCTGAGATTCCAAGGCATTTATGACATCCCGACGATTCGTTATTGGTCCGGTTTGCCCGATTATTTATTCAAAGACTACGCCGTATTAAAACAGGGCTATAACGACGCCAATATGTTTAAAGGCGGCCTCGCTTACGCCGATATGATTACAACCGTCAGCAACACTTACGCCGGAGAGATTCAGACGCCGTTCTACGGTGAAAAATTAGACGCGCATTTACGTCATCATTCCGGGAAACTGCGCGGCATCGTCAACGGCATTGACTGCGATATTTGGGACAGCAACACGGATTCTCTGCTTGCCGCGCATTATGATATAAATAACGCGCTGGAAGGCAAAAGAGCCAATAAAAAATCGCTTCAGGAAAATCTCGGTCTTGAAGTCAATGACGGTAAATTTGTGATCGGCTTAATCTCCAGATTGACGGATCAAAAAGGCTTGGATTTAGTCAATTCGATTATTCCGGCCTTAATCGACGGCAATACGCAAATCGTCGTTCTCGGCACCGGCGACGCCCAATATGAGGACTCTTTCCGTTATTACGAAAATCATTATAAAGGCAGCGTCTGTTCCAATATCATGTACGACGAAGGCCGGGCGCACCAGATTTACGCCGGCGCCGACGCATTGTTAGTTCCCAGTCTGTTTGAGCCCTGCGGCCTTACGCAATTAATCGCCATGCGTTACGGTACAATCCCGATTGTACGCGAAACAGGCGGTCTGAAAGATACCGTACAGCCCTATAACGAGTTCACCAACGAGGGCAACGGCTTTACGTTCGACCGTTATGAATCCGGCCTGTTATTAGACGCGATCAACCGCGCCAAAACCGTATTCTTTACAGATCGCATAAGATGGGATGAAATGCTCCGCCGCGATATGTCAAAAGACGTTTCGTGGGAGAATTCCG
>CAJOFP010000171.1 GCA_905233795.1 uncultured Oscillibacter sp.
AGATTTTTCGCGCATAAAACTTCCATCATTTTGAGGGAAGTCAAAATTCCGTCTCCGGTGGTCGCGTATTTGCTGAAAATAATATGCCCGGACTGTTCGCCGCCTAAACGACAGCCGTTTTTTTGCATATATTCATATACATATTTATCCCCGACATCCGTCTTGGCATAGCCGATTCCGGCTTCGTCGAACGCTTTATATAATCCGAAATTGCTCATAACCGTCGTCACGACAGTATTGACAAGCAGTTTGCCGCGTTCTTTCATATATTTCCCGTAAATATATAATATATGATCCCCCGTGATGATTTCCCCGCGTTCGTCCACGCATAAACATCTGTCCGCGTCCCCGTCATAAGCGAATCCCACGTCACAATGATTTTCCGTCACAAAACGGCGCAAGCCGTCCATATGTGTGGAACCGGCGTTTAAATTAATATTTAATCCGTCCGGACTGGCGTTCAATAATAAAACTTTCGCGCCCAACGCCTCAAATACGGCGCGGGCCGTCTCCCACGCCGCGCCGTTGGCGCAGTCCAGCGCGACGGTCTTTCCCTTGAAAGAATAGACCCCCAGCGAGATTAAATAGCCGATATATCTATTTCTGCCGCTGACATAATCCGTCGTACTGCCGACTTTTTCCCGTCTGGCGAACGGTAACGCCGTCCAAGTCTGATCAAATATATCCACAGACCCGTCCAGCCAGTCTTCCACAAGAGAAATAATATTCTCTTCCATCTTTTCCCCGCGATTGTTTAATAATTTTATCCCGTTGTCATAATACGGATTATGTGACGCGGAAATCATGATTCCACAATCAAAATCATCCACACGGGCAATATAAGACACGGACGGCGTCGTCGTGACGTGCAATAAATACACGTTGGCGCCGGACGCGGTCAATCCCGCCGTGAGCGCCGCCTCGTACATATAAGACGAACGCCGGGTATCTTTGCCGATGACGATTTTCGCCGGTTCGTTTCGATTTTCCCTGATTTTACACTCCCCGAAATACCAGCCGAGAAAACGCCCTATTTGATACGCGTGATCCGCCGTCAATCCCACGTTGGCCTCACCGCGAAAACCGTCAGTTCCGAAATATTTGCCCATAAATTTATAACTCTCCTGTCCTGTTTCAACTTTCATACAAAAAATTTCGCGTTTTTATACGCGTTTTATTATTTCCACGCGCTTATAAATTTTATCACGCGTGTATATATTCGCGTTTTATCCGCGCCGCCGGACAATAATCCCGCCGCTTTTCACAATATGATCCGCCGGAATAAAGCCCCGGACACAGTTTACCGGATAAACGCTGGAATTTCTTCCAATCACGCAGCCGGGATTTAATACCGTATTGCAGCCGATTTCCACGCCGTCGCCCAGTATCGCGCCGAATTTTTTCAATCCCGTCGCAATCGGCGTTGACGGGACGCGGGTTTCCGGTTTATTTAATTCCGGCGCGGCTTTGACTTCCACAAGCGTTTTATCGCTCTTGACATTACTGGTAATACTGCCCGCCCCCATGTGAGATCGATAACCAAGAATACTGTCCCCGACGTAATTATAATGCGGCGTCTGTACGTTATCAAATAAAATCACGTTTTTCAATTCCACGGAATTGCCGACCACGCAATTTTTACCGACCAGCGCCGAGCCGCGTATAAAAGCGCAGTGCCGGACTTCAGTATTATCCCCGATGATACACGGCGCGCCGAGAAACGCCGTCGGCGCGATTTTCGCCGTTTTGTGAATCCAGACTTGCGGATTGATCTCTTGATAATCATCCCCAAGCGTCGGTCCCAGAGACAAAATAAAATCTTTCAGTCCCGGCAACGCCTCCCAAGGATACGAAAACCGCTCCAGATACCGGGCGGCTAAAGTATGATTCAAATCCAAAAGCGCGGAAATCGTCAAATCCGCGACTTTTACAGTCATTTCCGCCATGATTATAAAATCCTTTCTTTTGATCGCTTGATATTTACGCGATATTTTATATATTTTATTTATATAATTTTATATTTATTATACACGCCTCGCGGAAAGAACGCAAACGCGAACGCGAGAATATTTAAAAAATATTTAAAAATATTTCCAGATTTTCCGGCGATTTTATATAGCGCGATTGTTCTTGCCATGTGATAAAAAATATTATATAATCAAAATATTCTACGGGAAAACAAGGAGGAAATCCTATGGGCATGACGCGAACGCAAAAAATTCTGGCGAAACACGCGGGCCTGAATGAAGTCCGGGCCGGACAGTTGATTCAGGCCAAATTAGATCTGGTTCTTGGCAATGATATTACCACGCCGGTGGCGATTAACGAATTTGAGGCGTCGGGCTTCGATTCGGTATTTGATAAAAATAAAATCGCCCTCGTAATGGATCATTTTGTGCCGAATAAAGATATAAAAGCGGCGGCGCAGTGCAAACAGTGCCGCGGATTCGCAAGAAAGTTTGAAATCAGTCATTATTATGACGTGGGAACGATGGGAATTGAACACGCGCTTCTTCCCGAACAGGGACTTGTCGCCCCCGGCGATTGTATCATTGGCGCGGATTCCCATACCTGCACTTATGGGGCGTTGGGCGCGTTTTCAACCGGCGTCGGTTCCACGGATATGGGCGCCGCGATGGCGACCGGCGAGACTTGGTTTAAAGTCCCCGCCGCGATTCGCGTAAATTTGACCGGTAAATTAAAACCGTTCGTATCCGGTAAAGATGTTATTTTAAGTTTAATTGGCATGATCGGCGTGGACGGGGCGCGTTATGAATCTCTGGAATTTACCGGTCCGGGCGTCGCCGAAATGACCATGTATGACCGTTTGACGATTTCTAATATGGCTATCGAAGCCGGCGCCAAAAACGGCATTTGGCCCGTGGACGATATAACGCGGGAATATGTCAAAAATCGCGTAAAACGGGACTGGACAGCCTATGAACCCGATGACGACGCCGAATATGAACGCGTAATCGAAATCAATCTGGACGATATAGACTGTACGGTCGCTTATCCGCATTTGCCGGAGAACGCCCACAACGCCCGCGACGGGAAAAATATTAAAATCGATCAAATCGTCATCGGCTCTTGTACAAATGGACAGCTCCCGGATTTACAAGCCGCCGCCGCTATATTTAAAAATCGCCATCTTGCCCCCGGCGTTCGCGGGATTATTATCCCCGCTACGCCGACTGTCTATCGGGAAGCCATGAAGTCCGGCTTGTTCGATATTTTTATGGACGCCGGCTGTATTATCTCCACGCCGACTTGCGGGCCGTGTCTGGGCGGCTATATGGGCATTTTATCCGACGGTGAGAAATGCGTATCCAGTACGAACCGGAATTTCGTGGGACGTATGGGACACGTCAACAGCGAAGTTTATTTGGCGTCCCCGGCGACCGCCGCCGCGTCCGGCGTTATGGGACATATCGCCCATCCCGCCGATTTAAAATAAATTTTATTTATTTTTTATTAAAATTTATTAAAAAATTTTAAATTATATTTAAATTTA
>CAJOFP010000172.1:0-1827 GCA_905233795.1 uncultured Oscillibacter sp.
GGCGTTATACCTACGCTCTACCTCATCAACCGCAAGGGTGAGGTGGTACGCCGCTTCAACGGTTTCGCCGGACTGAACGAGGAGATAGAGAAACTCTTATAAATCACATAATAACTGAAAATGAAAAACATTTCCGAAATGACAATCGGCATCGCAAACGACCATGCCGGATTTGCCCTCAAGCAGAAGATACGTCTCTTCCTCGAGGACGCAGGTGCCAAGGTTATAGACTACGGCTGCAACTCTGACGAGAGCTGTGACTATCCTGATTTTGGGGAGCCCGCCGCCCGCGCCGTCGCGGAAGGAAAATTTGACCGCGGGATTCTGGTATGCTATACCGGGATTGGCATTTCGATTGTCGCCAATAAAATCCACGGGATTCGTTGCGCGCACTGTACAGACAGTCTGCAGGCGGAGTTGACGCGCCGTCATAATAACGCGAATATGATCGCGCTGGGCGGCGGATTCACCGGAAAAGCGATGGCGGAACGGATTGTGGAAGTTTTTCTGTCCACGGATTTCGAGGGCGGACGGCATGAACGCCGCGTCAATAAAATCATGGCGGTTGAAAATTAAATTAAATTAATATTTTAAGATTAATTTAAAAAATAATATTAAAATTATAAAAAACAGGACGCCGCCGGGGGATTTTCCGGCGGGCGTTTTGCTTTATATTTTTAATATATTTATAAATATTTTTATAAATTTTACGGCAAAAACATGGCGAGAGCCTGACGGCGGTTTTGAATCTCCACACGCGCCGCGCTGGGGGCGTATTCGCCGTCAAGGGACCACGGCAGATTCTCCCGCGTTTCCAGAGATACGGACGAAACATGGCGGAAAATTAAATTCTCGTATTCCTGATTGACAAGAGACATCATGATATTTTGCAGATCTAACGGATTCTTGGGATTGGGGATTAATAATAATTCAAATAAGCCGTCGTCTAAGATGACACGCGCTTTTTCCAGTTTCATAATGCCGCCGACGGAAGTCGAGTTGCAGATCGCGCCGAAAAGATATTCGCCGTCCAGACATTCGCCGTCGGCTGTTAAATGGATTTGATACGGACGGAGAGATTCTAAATCGCGCATTCCCTCTAAAATATAGGCGAAATGTCCAAGCGCGTTTTTGGACGCCTGCGGCGCGGCGTAAGATGACCGGGTAAAAGCCCCGAAAGAGGCGATATAAATAAAATGCCTGTGATTCCATTGACCGGCGTCCAGATATTTAATCGAATTGGCGCGTATGATAGAAGCGGCCTCCGGGGGATTGAGCGGGATATGAAGAGACGCCGCGAAATCGTTTGTACTTCCCTGCGGCAAATAGAGCAACGGCGGCGGGTTTTGCAGTTCCAATAATCCGGAAGCGGTTTCGTTAAGCGTCCCGTCCCCTCCGGCGGCGGTCACGGCGTCGAATTGATTTCCATAACGCAAAACATAACTGTAAGCGTCGCCGGGCCCGGCCGTGTTATGAATCGAGAGCGCGTAACCGGCTTCGGACAGTTCCGCCGCCGCGTCATAGAGCGGTCCGCGGGATTTGTTTTTCCCCGCGAGCGGATTGACGATCATGAGCATTTTTTTCATCCTGATCCCTCCAGAGCCGCGTGAAAATAAAAATTATTCATCCCGGCCCGCGAATAATATAAATTATAATTTTTATAATTTATATTATCATAGGGAAAACGGAATTGCAATTCCCGTCGGAATTATGTATAATATATAATATATTATTTAAAAAGGCAGGTGCGCAATTTATTATGAGCTCCAACCGGCGTTATATCACTCTCGGCCTGACGGCGTTTCTGACCGTCGCGGCGATTTTGCT
>CAJOFP010000172.1:1861-9295 GCA_905233795.1 uncultured Oscillibacter sp.
AGCCCGATTATTTTGGGCGCGTTCATGGCCTATATGCTGACGCCTATGGTGAATTTTTTTGAACGGCTTTTCTTTTATGTCGCCGCGCGCCACGCAAAACGCGGCGGATTGTTGAGCGGGTCTTTGGCGCGGGGAATCAGCATATTTTTAGTCTGGGCCGTGGTCGCCGTGATTGTGTTTTTATTATTAAGCGTTTTATTGCCCGAACTTTACCGGAGTATCGTGCAACTCGCGTCCAATATGCAGGCTTATTATAATACGATTGATAAATGGATCACGATGTTGTTTGAGCGTTTCCCGGAAGCGGAAAGCTGGATGACGGAACGTCTGGAGGACGCCTATACGCAAATTGATACTTATATACAAAGCGCGATGTCCTCCGTGCAGACGCTGATGGCCGCCGCCGGACGCGGATTTCTCAACGTCATGAATTTTTTAAAAAATCTTTTGATCGGCATGATCGTTTCTATCTATCTTTTAAGCACGAAAGAACGCGTCGCCGCCACTTCCAAGAGATTTTTATGCGGCATGTTCTCTCAAGAGACAGTCGGCTGGATTCTCCGGGCTGTCGGGAAAGCCAATCAGATTTTTTCCGGGTTCGTCCGGGGCAAGCTGATGGATTCGCTGATTATCGGTCTTTTATGCTTTGTCGGCTGCGCGGTTTTAAATTTCCCCTATACGTCATTAATCGCCGTATTCGTGGGCATAACGAATATGATCCCGTTTTTCGGGCCGTTTATCGGCGCGATACCCAGCGCGTTTTTAATTTTACTGATCTCTCCCATTCAGGCGCTTTATTTCGCCGTGTTTATTCTGGCTTTACAACAGCTTGACGGAAATGTCATCGGCCCCAAGATTCTGGGCGATCAGACGGGACTGTCCAGTCTGGGCGTCATGATAGGGATTTTAATAGGCGGCAGTTTCTTCGGGATTCCGGGTATGTTTTTCGGCGTGCCGGTTCTGGCCTGTATTTCTTCCGCCTGCGTGTTTTTGATCGAATCCAGATTAAAAAGCCGGAAACTCCCCGTGGAAATATCCGCGTATACCAAGAAAAGCCGGTCTTTTGTCTCGCCGGATAAGATAAATCAAAAGAATAAAAAGACGCCCCGGCGAAAAGAATAAAATAATTGAAATTATTATATAAATATTATATAAAATATATAATATAAAATCTTGTATGTAAAACCGGGCCGGAAGGGGGAACCGCGGTATGATAATCATATTGATTATCGCGGCTGTGATGATAATTCTGATTGCCGTGATGATATTCTCATCCGGCGGAAAGAAATCCGCCCAGCCCGCCGACGAGTCGGATCAAAATACTCAGGAAGCCGCGAATCGACCGGAGAAAAAATGGTCTTTCGCCGTATATCATACCGGCATGGAGAAAGCCTATGGAAATTTAAATCAATCTATGCTTTCTCCCATATCCGGCCCCGAACCACGGATGATGATAGGTGATGACAGCGTATATGAACTTCCGCGCCTGTCCAATAAAGCCACGGTATTCAGCAATCCGTCGGCGCGGACGCTGTTGTCTCTTAGAAAGCATTTAATTTTGACGGCTCCCGGCGGATATGGCAAATCCACGCTTATGCGCTATATATTTCTGACCGCCGCCTCGTCTTTTATGCGCCATCGGAGTGAGGAAATTCCCGTATATTTAGAAGCCGAACAGTTACGCGCCATCGCCGTATCCGGCGCCAATCCGGCGGATATGATTCACTCGCGTTTACAGGCTCTCGGCGTGGACGTATCCAGAGAACAACTCGATCATGATTTGAATTACACGCCGTTTTTAATTCTTTTGGACGGCTTTGACGAATTGACATCTATGGAAACCGTGACTGTGATAGAAAATTTAAAAGCGTTTCACACAAGACATCCCGACATGACTTATTTCGCCGCGGCCCGTCCCGATTATGAGAATAAGCCGTCCGGTTTTTTCCCGCTTGAAATTATGCCGTTCAGTCAGGGCGAGGCGGTACGGCTTTCTAAAAAATTAATCGCCGCCAAAAAACCTGATTCCGATTTTCCGCGTATTCTCCGGGATCATTTCTATGACGATTATCCGGCGTTTACGGAAAATCCGTTGTTATTATCTCTTTTTTGCGTGGCGTATCTCGCGTCCGGCGCGAAACCGGACCGCCCCGCCGTGTTTTTCGATACGGCTTTCGACGCTGTAACCGGTGAACAAGATTGGAAAAAATTTCACTCTCATGAGACTGTCAGCCGGGAAGATTTTAAACGCATTACAGCCTGTTTCTGTCAGCAGACTTATTTTCTGGAACAGGACGCTTTCGGCGCTTTAGAATTGCCGTCTATATTGGAACGCGCTGTCCGGGAAGCGCGGGCGCATTCAAATTCAAATTCAGGCGCGAATTATCATAATATCAATCCTGAAAATATTCTAAAAGATTTGCGCGATTACGCGTTTGTATTGGTTCGGGACGGGACGCGTTATAAATTTATACACCCCGGATTTCAAATCGCGTTCGCCGCTTTGTACGATATACGCGAATTATCTCAGGAACGCCGAAAAGAACGCTTTCGCGCTTTGATTTCCGATCCGTCATGGGAAAAACGAACGGAATATTATGAAATGCTCTATCAGCTGGAGCCGGAGCGTTTCGGATCTGAATTATTGCGGGATTATATACAGGATTTATTAAACCGCATTGAGAACGGAACTGAAGACCCTGACGCGGCTTATTTAAAAGCCATGTCAAAATTTATCCCGTGGGAATATGATTCTATACGGGATTTGGTTGTCCCCCGCGCCAATCGCGGTTACGGACCGTATATCTATGACGCCGCCGCGTCCGCGCTGTTTCAGAAGCATATACTGGGGACAGGCTTTTCCAATCGCCGGGAGAATTTCAACTGGCAAACCGTGGACCCGATTTTTGAACGTCTGCCCGATTTAAGCACTTATGAAGAAGTGGACGTACAATTAACGGCGGCGGAACGACGCGTATTTTATCACGCGGCGGTTCAGTCCGAACGCGTCCCGGCGATCCGTGAGGCCATGCGCAAGTGGCTCGACGGCTTGAAAGATAAAAAATAAAATATAAAAAATATATTCTCGCAAGAAAGAAAAGAAAGAGAGAATCATGAAAGCGTTTGTTTTAAAATATAAATATTCGCATATCTGGTTATTTATTAATATATTCGCGCTGATATTATATATATCCTGCCGGACAAATCGCGTATGGATGAATATATTAACGCGCAAATTTACAGGACCGTTACAGGTATTTTTAGGGCGTCTCTGTTCGCTTGTGCGCGTGTCCGTCATGGAAATACTGACCGCGTCAGCGGTTTTGCCGACGGACAGGAAAATCAGACGCGCCGAAATAAAATCAAATGGCGTTTACAAAAAAGCTATATAGCCATATTGCGCGGATTATGCGCTTTTTTATCCGTACAGGCGTTATTTTGTCTGATGTGGGGCGTGAATTTCTGGGCGGATAGTTTTCAGGATTGTTCAGGATTATACGCCCGCCCCGTTTCTATTGAGGATTTAAAAGCCGTGACGGGATATTTCGCGGAAAATTTATCGAAATCGGCGGATAATCATGCTATTACACGGGATGAAAACGGCGTTTTTGCTGTCCCAAGAGAGTATATTTTAGACAAAGCGCCGGAAATATATGATAATATAGAAAAAATCTATCCGTTTCTGGAATTTCAGGATATAGGCGTAAAGCCTATGATATTTTCGCGCCTGATGAGCCGTATGGATTTTACGGGGTTTTACTGTTCGTATACGGGGGAAGCCAATGTCAATATAGACAGTCCGGCGTGTTTGTTGCCGTCCACCTGCGCCCATGAGATGGCGCACCAAAGGGGCTTCGCGTCGGAACAGGAATGTAATTTCTTGGCGGTTTTGGCATGCGTCACAAGCGGCGATCCGGTTTATACATATTCGGGCTATCTGATGGGCTATATTTATCTCGGCAACGCCTTATATGAAACCGATCCGGACGCGTATCGGGCGATCCGGGACACGTTGCCGGATACGGTCCGGGCGGATTTGCGGGCAAATAGTATATACTGGGAACAGTTTCACAATACGATTATCAAAAGCGTCTCGACAAAAGTCTATGACGGGATATTAAAAAGCTATGGCGATGACCGGGGCATTCGTTCCTATGGCGCGATGGTCGATTTATTAATAGCGTATTACGGCGGGGAAGCGTTAAATAATTATAATTATAATCAGGAGGCGGCGGATTAAGTGAAATGAATAAAATTAAAAATTTAATAGCAAATTTATTGCATAGTACGGCGATAAAAAACGGAATCTGGATGTATTTATTGCAGTTTTTTAACGCGGTTGTACCTATGCTGACACTGCCGTATTTAACCCGCGTACTTGGCGCGGAAGTGTACGGCGTGTTTACAATCGCGTTAAATTTAATCATGTATTTACAGGTCGTTGTGGAGTATGGATTTAATTTATCCGCGACGCGCAAGGCGGCGTTGCGCGGTCGTGAGGGATTGGATCAGACTTTCACGGCGGTTTTATGCGCGAGAGTAATATTATTAATTTTATCCGGCGGGTTTATTATTATTTACGGCGTTTTGCATACGGATAACGCCAACGCCGCCCGCGCTCTTGGCATTTTATTTTTATGCTTAATCGGGAGTTGCGTTCAGGTAAACTGGATTTTTCAGGGCTTGCAGGAAATGCGTTATATTTCGCTGGTGAATATTACGGCGCGTGTCATTTCGACGGTATGCGTATTTTTATTTGTCAAGACGCCGGATAATTTATTATTATATTGTTTGTTATATTCCATATCGCCGCTGTTAAGCGGTGTAATTGGCGTGATATTAGCCTGTCGGCGGTATGAATTAAAATTAATGAAAATATCATGGCGGGAAATAATAGAAGAATTAAAAGACGGCTTTTATGTGTTTACAACGGAATTAAGCGCTAAAGTATTCGGCGCGATTGGCGTGACGTTTATGGGCGTTATGGTGGACTGGTCTCTGATGGACAGCGCCGATGTCGGCATATTCGGATCAATACAGAAATTGGCGACGGTTTTGCAATTAGCGTGGCTGCCGATTTCACAGGTTTTATATCCCATTTCGGGACGCCGTATGAAAGACGGATTTTTAGCGGGAAAAAATTTTGTGTATCGGGTACGGCGGATTGTGTTGCCGTTATTCGCGGGCGCGGCGTTGTTTATAGCTTTAATTTCAAAATGGCTGGTTCCGTTTTTATTCGGTTTTGAATACGGGGCGCGAAGTTATTGGGCGCCGCCTTTGTTATTATGGCTTGTGTTGGCGATAAACAACGGATTTCTGGGCGCCCATATTTTATTGGCGGGCGGATATGATTTAGAATACAGCAAATGTTTTCAAATCGGCGTGGCGATTACGGTATTGTCAAATTTGATTTTAATCTATTTCTTTCACGGTACGGGCGCGGCGATAGCTCCCGCTTTATCAGAAGCGGCGCTGGGAATTTTATTATATAGACAAGTAAACAAAATCAGTAAACTCAGCGCGGAGGATGTATAGAATCCCGCGCAAAATTAATTAAAATATCATGATGATTGACTAAATCGCCGTTTATTACGCATTCAAGTAAAATTTTTAACATATCGCCGATTTCGGAACCGCGCAAGCCTAATTTTTGCATGTCATTGCCGTTGACGGCTAATTGTTTCAGTGAAAAGCAGTCGTCACGTTCCAGAACGTCGCGCAATAATATGACAGCCTGATCTAATTGCGCCTGACGTTCCCGGTATGCCGGGGATTGCGCTAAATTGTCGGCGCGTTTTAAATCAAACAGACGTTTTGTATCCTCCGGGTCTAATTTCGTCAACAGCCGACGGATTTCCCGTTCCGTCGCGGGAATGGGTCTGTCGTGCTGTTCGATCAGATTTAAAACCCGTTCCCGGAATATATTTGGCGTTTTTAATCTTTTCAGCATGATTTCAGCCATTTCACGGCTTTTCGCGGGATGTCCGTAAAAATGCCGCTGACCGTCTGGGGCGGTCGTACAGGTCGCGGGTTTGCCTATATCGTGCAATAACAGCGCGAATTTTAAAATTATATCCCGTCGAAACGGCGTTTCAAAATCGTTCAGCGCGTCTAACGCGTGCAGGGTATGTTCCCACACGTCATAACAATGATGTTTATTTTTTTGATCAAAATCAATCATGGGTAAAATTTCCGGCCAGAATACGCCGATCACGTCCGGGAACTGACGCAAAACCGGGACGGCGTATTCTCCGCCTATTAATTTATATAATTCTATCCAGATTCGTTCCGGGGCGATATGCAAAAGCAAATCACGATTGCGGCGTATCGCGTCGGCGGTTTCCGGGGCTATTTTAAATAATTTATTATTATTTATATTTTTATTTTCCGATATTGCGGATTGCGTTTCCAAAATATCGGCGTTTTTATCAAGATTATGAAAATTATTATTTAAAATAATCTTGTCAGCGGGTTTTGATAACGCGTCTGAAATATCGGCGGCGGGATTTGATAAAACGGCGTCTGAAATATCGGCGGCGGGTCTTGATAAAATAGCGGCGAAGCGTAAGCCCCGCATGATTTAAATCCTCCTGCCCGTGATACGGGTCATATAATTCGCCGCGAAGATTTAACGCAATCGCGTTGACTGTAAAATCCCGTCTGCGCAAGTCTTCTTTGAGAGAATCCGTAAACGTGACGCAATCCGGACGCCTGTGATCCGTATAATCGCCGTCCAGACGATAAGTCGTGACTTCGATTCCGGTATCGGCGCCGGAACGGATGGTCATAGTCCCGTGTTTCAAGCCAGTCGGGATCGCTCGCGTTTTAAATACTTGTCGCATTTCATCCGGCGTCGCGTTCGTGGTCACGTCCCAGTCGTCGGGTTGGATGCCTAAAAGCGCGTCGCGGACACATCCGCCCACACACCAAGCCTCATATCCGGCTTTTTCCAGTTTATTTAAAATATTACGCGCTTCTTTTGGTATAATTATCTGCGCTACGATTTCCCGTTCGGCTTTTTTCCGTATTTTTACAGAAGGCGCCTGATTTATATTATTGATATTATGATTGTTTATAAAATCCGTCTGTTGGGTGGGTTCTTTCATGAACGCGCCGCCTTTCCGTTGCTTTTTTTCCTGTTACGCATTATAATAAATTTTTTGTAAAGTTACAACAGGGAACCGGTACGGCGGAAATGAAATAAAATAAAATAAGAAATAAAATAAAAAATATGGAAATCATGGAAAGGATGTTATGATATGAAAAACGCGTCGCCTATTGAGGAATATTTGATTCCGGGAAAACGCGCGCATTTGGTAGGGATCGGCGGCGTTTCCATGTGTCCGCTGGCGGAGGTCTTACAGGGTATGGGACTGCAAGTGCAGGGCTCGGATATGACGGAAAGTCTCACGGTTCAGCGTCTGCGGGAGTTGG
>CAJOFP010000173.1 GCA_905233795.1 uncultured Oscillibacter sp.
GGCGTGGAAAGCGTCACGGCGCGGCAGTTTTGCGCCATGATTCTGCGTTCTCTGGGCTATTCGGACGCGAAAGGCGATTTTAGTTACGCTGAAGCGCTGGAATTTGCGATCAAAAACGGCTTATTGACAGACGAACAAAACGCCGCTTGGACTTCGGATTTCCGGCGCGAAGGCGTGGCGGAGATATGCTATAACGCGCTTTACGCCAATATGAAAAACTCCCGTTTAACGCTGTTTGAAAAACTCACGAATGACGGCGTTTTTAAAAATATAAATTATAATATATCAAATACGGCGCCCGTAAAATTAAATTTAAAATATAAAGGCGGCGGGCATTTAGACAACGATTTCGGCAAATACTGGGTGGAAGAGCCGGCGATTACGGCGTCCCCGTGCGCCGATATAGACGGCGACGGCAAACAGGAGATTTTATTTTTTGTCCGGTCTTTGATATGCTTGGACGCCGCGACCGGCAAAGTCAAATGGCATACGCCGTCCGGTCATGACGTGTCGGAAAATCTGGATTTTAACGCGTCTATCGGTATACCCATTCATTATATGCCCCCGCAAATCGCGGATCTGGACGGCGACAGTAAGCCGGAAATTATCACGTTTTCAAGAATTTTATCGCCTGAAGAGACATTTGTGGCGATTTATGACGGAACCGGGCATTTTAAAACGCATTGGACCATGCCTTATATGGCCCATGCGGTAAAAATCGCCGATTTCGACAACGACGGCAAACAGGAAATCGCCGTTGGTTTAGGCGTCGGGGAATTTAATCGAACGCAAAACGCGTTGGCGGTTTATATTTATAATCATGACGGCAGTCTCCGCGACGGCTGGCCGCAAGATTGCGGTTACGGCTTATTCGCCAACAGTATGGAGGCGATTGATTTAGACGGCGACGGTCAGAAAGAACTTGTCATGCTGGACGATCAGGAATGGATGAACGCTTTTTATTTAAACGGCGATGAAGTGACAATTAACGGCGGGCCGTATGACGGCAAAAAATGGCGGAATATATCAATATTTGAAAATTATGAAAACGAATTGCGAGTAGCGTCGGGACAAGCCGGTTATGACAATACGCGGGAGAGCGTCAACGCGATTATGGGAACGCATGGCGGACTTGTCGCAAGCGATCTGGACGGCGACGGCAAACAGGAATTAATCTGTACGGCCATGATTGTAAATTTACAGACTGTCGGCGGGATTATGGCGCAGGGCGAATTAGATACTTTTAATAATATCGCGCAATATTTCACGAGCTTTATATTAAATCTTGATCACAGTCGCTATAGCAATGCCGCGAAAGGCTTTGACTGGTCCCAGATGCCGACGGATATTGGCGAGATCGTCACGCTGGACAATCCCAAACTGGACGAGCCGGATATTTCCCCCGTTGTGGCGGATATAGACGGCGACGGAAATCAGGAAATTATATTCACGTCCAACGACGGGAAAATACACTGTTTTCACGCGGACGGCGCGGAACATGGCGCGTGGCCGTACGCGCTGGACTCCAGAACCACATCCGTGCCGACATTCGCGTCAAAACCGGCTGTCGGCGATGTAAACGGCGACGGTAAATTAGAAATTATATTCGCTACTTATACGCGACAGGATCAAGTCACGAAACGCGGCGAATTATATATTCTGGATTATACCGGAAAAGTATTAGACAAGACGACGCTTCCCATAAGATGGGGCGCAAAAGCCGATGACGGTTACGCGAACGGCAGTCAGGCGGAGCCGATTTTGGCCGATGTTGACAACGACGGCAAATTAGAAATTATTATCACGACTTATACCTGTGGCGTATGCGTATATGAAATAGAGTAAATTATAATATAAAAAATATAAATTATAAAAAAATATAATCCGTCCCGGCGGCTGTGATTTTAATCAGGTCGGCGCGGGACGGATATTTTTAATTAAATTTTAATTAAATTTTTAATTAATTTTATAAATTTAATAATTTTACGCGTCGAGTGATTTCTGGGCGCGCATGAGAAAAGTCAGGGCTTGGGCGCGTGTACAGGCGGCGTCCGGGCGGAACGAGTCCGCGCTGGCGCCGGATGTAATGCCGTTCCGCGCCGCCCATCGGACGGCGTTATAATAATACGCGCCGGGTTTCATATCCGCGAAAGGCGTTTCGTCGGACGCGATTTCCGGGGAACCCGCCATGCGGTATAAAAACGTGATGATCTGGGCGCGTGTACAGGCTTTGTCCGGCTCGAATTTCTCGGCGGATGTTCCGCCCGTGACGCCGCGTTGAACCGCCCATTTGACGGCGTCGCAATAATACGCGCCGGATTGAATATCATGGAATAAAATCTCAGATTCCGGGACTTGCGGCGCGCCGGCCATACGCCATAAAAACGTCATGGCTTGGGCGCGGGTACAGACCGCGTCGGGCCGGAACGAATCGGAACTGACGCCGGAGGTGACGCCGTTTTCCACGGCCCATAAAATCGCGTTATAATAATAGGCGTCATGAGATATATCATGAAATAAAATCGCTTCTTCCGTGATATTCCGGGTATAAAGACTTTCGGAAATATCGCCTTTTTGGAAATAGCGAATTAAAGCCTCGTCACACGCGCTGTATTGACAGATTTCTTCAGCGTCCCGGATAGCGGGATAATATTCCGAATCGGCCAAAATTTGATTGACGGCTATAGTATAAATATTATCTTCATGAAATTCGCGGCCCTGTATGGAAATTTTCGTCACGCGGTTTCCGTCAGGGGCGTCGGCGCGGAAAGTCGCCTGTGCGCCGCTGATTTGTAAGACGTTCCCGCCGCCGCTTGGCCATGAATCATGTTTTTCATAGGCGTCCGCGCATTCGAGCATAATATGAATAGACTTTTCCAGTATGGATTTTAACTGCGCGCCTGTGATTTGCTTTGTGATAATATAATTGCCATACGGACTGACGGCGATAATATCCCCGTAAGTGACATCCCCGGCGTTGATAGAAGCGCGTATTTCCCCGGCGTTTTCAAAAGCGACATCCGCGCCGGTTTCCGTTCGCCACGCGTCAGCGATTACGCGTCCAAGATTTGTCTCGCGGATTCTTAAATCTTCCCATTCGCCGTCCAGCGTTTCCGGCGCGGATGTGATAATCCGTTTTATTATGTTTTTATATTCCGCGTTGATTTGATTCAGAACGGCGGACATGTCGGGATGATTGTCATAAAAACTGGCGTCGTCATAAGTTACGGGCTGTATATCGAAACGCAAATCAATCGCCTCGCCGCGTTCGTTTAAACTCCCGGAGAGCGTGATTAAACTCAGGGATTGCAAATCACAGCCGCTTTGAATGAACCGCGTTTCAGAGCCGTCCGACGCGGTAATAATTTGATCGGATTGGATTTTTTCATGCCCCGCGAGCCATAAATTTACGCCGGATACTTGACGCGCCAATTCAGCCGGATGATTGACATGCGCCAGCGCGATAATAATATCGCAATCCTGTTCGCGTAGCGCGGCGGCGGCGCG
>CAJOFP010000174.1 GCA_905233795.1 uncultured Oscillibacter sp.
TTGTTTTATTGTAACAAAAATAGATTGACAATAAGTTACCACGATGTTATAACATGGTATACACAAAATAAAAGAAAGAATAGTATGTCTGAAACTATGTCTGCTAATACCTCTGTTGAGGGTATCGAGCTTGAAAATAAGCTTCATTTTGCTTTGGGGAGTAATAATAAAAAAAGGACGGGACAGCGCGAATGACAAAGAAATCGGGTATAAGAGCACACGAGATATGGCGTAAAATTCCGGGGATTGTTCAGGATTTTTATGAAACTGTGCGTAATCGGATGGATTTTTACGCGGCGTTGCTGTGCGCCGTCGCCGGATTCGCGCTTATGCTGGCTTATTATCTGGGAAAGCGTGACGGCAATTTTCCCGCGCTCTGGTGCTGGTTATTGTGTTTATATTTTATATTTCGCGCCTTTTCGCCTGTAAGAATCATAAATCCGGATAATTCCGGGAGTTTGTGGGCTTTATGGCGCGATTTGCGCGGCGGGATTGAAAAAAATAGAAATATCTGGATCGCGGCTTTTTTGATTACAGCCGTATATTTTATATCTCATTTGGCGGGGTATGATCACGCTCCGTGGAATAATTACGGATTGTTTGACGACGCGGCGTGGGATATTTTTATCACAAAAGAACGCTGTTTGCGGGGCGATATATTTGAGTTGATTTACTGGGACGATGAGATCGGCTTAATCAGCCGGGAATTATTGTTTCATTATTATATCGCGCTTTTATTCAGATTATTTGGCTATAATATGTTTATATTTAATATGGGATTGGTCTTTCTGGGCTATATTACCGTATTATTTACGTTTTTATTGGCTTGTGAGATATTTCAAAGCCCGGCTTACGGATTTCTGACGGGATTTGTTTTGAATTTTTTCCCGTTGGAATATACGCAGGTATTTATGGGCCATCGTTACGCGATTTGCGGGCCCGTGGTGATGATTTCGCTTTATTTTTTATACCGCGCCGTAAAATATCCGGCGTCGGCATACGCGCCGCGCCGCGCTTTGATCGGCGGCGTTTTCGCCGGGTTCGCTATGGAAAGCGCGATTATGGGCAAGCAATATTTATGGGCTTTGATCGCCTGTTTATTTTGTTTGCTGTTCGCGTATCGCAAACGGACGGAAATATGGAAACGCGCCGCGATATTGATTTTGGCGGCGGCGTTGGGATATATTTTAGCGGCGTTTCCGTTGTACGCGTATATATGGACCCATCCGGGCGTTTACCGCGTCCGCGAGTCGAGCCTGATTCGGGAGTTTTGGGAACAGTTTAGCGCGGAGGGCTGGCCTGTGATTTGGGAAAAAATCTCGGACTTTTTCCGCATGGTTTTTAATCAACAGGCTGATAATCGGCAATTTTCACGCGCTTTTCCTATTTTGACGCCGTTCATGGCGCTTTTCGTCTTTCCCGGTATGGTAATTTCGTGGCTGAAAAGATATTATATTATTTTTTTCATGATTGCGATTCCGGCGGCGGGCTGTCTGGTTTCAGGGAGTTTTGATTTTCGGGTTTTGCTCGCGGCGCCGTTTTTGATATTCGCTTTTATGTTCGGTTTATTGTGGATATTTGAGAGAATATTCGGGAAAATATTTTTGAAAATATCCGGGAAAATAAAAAAGACGGAAAAAGCGGGAAAAATTAATAAAATTAATAAAATAATATGCGGCGTATATATCGCGGCGTTTTTGATCGCGCTCCCCGGCATGATATATTTATATAATTTAAAGCGGGACCCGGATTCGCAATTTTATCTCAGACACACGGATTTAATGGCGTCAAGATATATTCAGGATGTCGTGACGGGAAGCGAACAGCCGGATTTCAGCATGAAATATAATGAATTTAACCGGCCTATGAAAAATGATGACTCGGACGTATTCGCCGCGACGTTTACTTCTTACGCGCATATACACGCTTTTTTACAGCCTTATGATTCCCGGCGGATACTCGGTCTTTTTGGAAATATGCCATATGTTCAACAGAACGAAGAAGACATGCGGCGATCTTTGGCGGAGACGCTCACGGATTATCAGCCGACCGGGAAAGATTTGGAAATTGTTTTTGAGCATGATCCGAAAATCGACGCGATTTTAGACGATCTGGAGGCGATTCCCGGCGCGGAAGTGTCTGAATATACCGACTCGCTGGACGGAAAAACAGTCTCTATGGTTCGATTTAAAATTTTATCGGATGATATTCCGGCGTTTCAGGATGGCGTGGAAGAAAAATTCGGTGAATCATAAAGGCGTGGAAGAAAAACTTGGCGCGTAATACAAGTAATACGAGTAATAAAGGAAAAAAATCAATGAAATTAAACGGGAAAGAAATCCGGGATTTGATTGTTTTATATTTTATTCTTTTTATTGCGGGAAGCGTTTTGTTTGTCGCCAGCTTTCACGCGATGTTATTTAAAAATCTGGACGTGTTTTTCTATCGGGGCTTGATTTTAATTTTATTCTGGGGAATTTTATCGTCCGGCGTAATGATAATATTAAAAAAATCAAAAAAATGGCGTAAAATTATCACGATACGGGATATTTTATTATTTTTCACGGCGTTTTGCTGTATTCATACGGTGTTATTTACGCATCTTCCCGTGACGGCGGATCGGTCGATCTCGGTCTTTATGCTGGGACATTTCGCGGATCACGCGGATGAAGTATTCACGGAACAGGAAATGGAAGAATATTTTATTAATCGCTATGTCCGGGATTATGGGGCGTTCTCCAAGAGATTTCACGAACAGGAGGAAACCGGGACGATTCAGCGCGTAGGCGACGGGTATCAAATCACGCGGCGCGGATTGAATTTAATGCGCCTGTATGAAAAAATCGCCGTCTGGTTTGATTTAAAGCAAGATTTGATTCACTCGGATGTGGAAATGGATATAAATAAAAGCGAACCCGTTTACTTTAAAGATTAATTAGTTAAATTTGATTTGATTTGATTGGAAAGGCGGTGACGCCCATTGGCGCACAACAGAGATTATAAGCCGGAAGACATAGCGTTTCCGGATCAAGTGATTACGGAATCCCGTCTTGTGGACGAGATGGAGAAGTCTTATATTGAATATGCCATGAGCGTGATTGTCGGGCGGGCGCTGCCGGATGTGCGCGACGGATTGAAGCCCGTACACCGCCGGATTTTATACGCCATGTATGAGGACGGATTGACCAGTGACAAGCCGTTTAAAAAATCCGCGACGACGGTCGGCGAAGTGCTGGGCAAATATCATCCGCACGGCGACGCGTCAGTCTATGACGCTATGGTCAGACTGGCGCAGGATTTTTCTATGCGTTATATGCTGGTGGACGGCCACGGGAATTTCGGAAGCGTGGACGGCGATCCCCCGGCTGCATATAGATATACGGAAGCGAGATTGAGTAAAATCTCAAATGAGATGTTGCGGGATATAGAGAAAGACACGGTGGACTGGGATCCGAATTTTGATGAATCGAGAAAAGAGCCGCGTGTTTTGCCGTCGAGATTTCCCCCGCCGCATAATTTAAAAGAAGTGATTAACGCCTGTATTTGTATTTTAGATAATCCTGAAGCGAGTTTAGCGGATTTAATGCGCGAGATACAGGGTCCGGATTTTCCAACTAAAGGGATTATTATAGGCCGGAGCGGGATTAAATCGGCGTATGCGACGGGACGCGGCAGAATTATATTAAGAGCGCGCTGTGAATTTGAGAATTTCGGCAGGAATCAGGAGCGGACCCGGATTGTCGTGACGGAGTTGCCGTATCAGGTAAATAAACGGCAGTTGATTAAAAATATATCGGAACAGGTAAAAGATAAAAAATTAGACGGCATTTCGGATATGCGCGACGAGACGGATAGAAATGGTATGCGGATTGTAATAGAATTAAAACGCGACGCGAACCCGCAAGTCATGATGAATAGATTATTTAATCAAACGGCGTTACAATCGACGTTCGCGGTCAATATGCTCGCGCTGGTGGATAATCAGAAACAGCCGAAAATTTTGTCGTTACGGCATATTTTAGACGAGTATTTAAAATTTCAGGAAGAGTTAATTATACGCCGGACGAAATATGATTTAAATAAAGCCCGCGAACGGGCGCATTTATTGGCCGGATTGTTAAAAGCGCAGGAAAATATAGACGAAGTGATTGCGATTATTCGCAAGAGCTATGACAACGCGAAAGAGAATTTAATGACGCGGTTTGAACTGGATGAAATACAGGCGCAGGCGATATGTGATATGCGTTTAATCGCGTTACAGGGTTTGAATCGTGAAAAATTAGAGACGGAATATAAAGAATTACAGGATCAGATTGCTTATTATAATAGAATTTTATCGGATAATAATCTTGTGCGGCGGATATTGAAAGAAGAATTGATTCAAATCGCGGGGAGATTCGGCGACGAGAGAAAGACGGAAATTCAGGATATTGAAAATGAAATTGATATAGAAGATTTAATCGAGGATGAAGAGTGTGTATTTACGCTCACGGAAGCCGGATATATTAAACGTACTCCAATAAGCGAATACGCCGGACAGTCGAGAGGCGGCAAAGGTCGCCGGGGGATTACAACAAAAGAAGAAGATACGGTCACGGATGTGTTTACAGCGTCCACGCATGATTATATTTTATTTTTTACGGATACCGGGAAAGTATATCGCAAGAAAGGCTATGAAATCCCGGAATCGAGCCGGATCGCCAAAGGCACGGCGGTGATTAATATTTTACGCGTGGAGACCGGGGAACGCGTACAGGCGATGATATGCACGAGAGATATTACAAATTCGGCGGATCGCTATTTGACGATGGTCACGCGCAACGGGAAAATAAAACGCATTCCGGCGGAATTATTGAAAAATCTGCGCGTGAACGGCATCCGGGCTTTGCAATTAGAGGACGGGGATCGATTAATCGCCGTGCGGGAGACGGACGGCAAAAAAAATATTTTAATCGCCACGCGTGACGGACA
Organism: uncultured Oscillibacter sp.; assembly: GCA_905233795.1. Lineage (GTDB taxonomy): Bacteria > Bacillota > Clostridia > Oscillospirales > Oscillospiraceae > Oscillibacter. The sequence continues at coordinate 4,972 of CAJOFP010000174.1, forward strand.
GGCGATCTGTTTTCCGGAGTCGAACGTCCGGGCGATGGGTCGGACCGCGATGGGCGTAAAAGGGATAGATTTAAGACCGGGCGATTATG
>CAJOFP010000175.1 GCA_905233795.1 uncultured Oscillibacter sp.
TGGTCCGAGTGGCGAGACTTGAACTCACGACCCCTTGACCCCCAGTCAAGTGCGCTACCAACTGCGCTACACCCGGATATATAAAATATTAATAAATAAATAATATATATTTTTCATATCTCCCGCGAACGAAGTTTATATTAACATACTTTCAAATAAAAAGCAAGAGGAATTTTATATTTTTTTAAAATATTTTTTTCATATTTTTTATTATATATTTTTAATATTTTTCGCCCGTTATCAAATCCCCCTCCCCGAAGAAAAACGGGAAGGGGAAATTTAATTTATTAATATCTAAATCAAGAGCTTGAAAAAATATTAAATATATTTAATATTAATATATTACATTTTATATAACGCGTCGAGGGTGCAGGTCTTGGCGATACTCTTGCGAATCTCAGCCCGCAGGGGCAGAACGGCGGACGGCGACACGCTTAATTCGTCAATGCCAATCGCCAAGAACGTGGGCAACAGGGACAAATCCGCGCCCAGTTCGCCGCAAATGCCAATCCATTTGCCCTTGTCATGGGCGGCGTCGGCGGCCATTTTTAACGCTCTCAATACAGACGGGTGATGGGCGTCAAAGAATTTGCCCAAGTCATTCGCCTGACGGTCGCAAGCCAACGTATATTGCGTCAGATCGTTGGTGCCGACGGAGAAGAAGTCAACCAGTTCCGCCAGTTCCGGCGCGACAAAGATCGACGACGGCGTCTCAATCATGATACCGATTTCCGTATCGGGATTAAACGGCACGCCCTCGGCTTTCAATTCCGCCATGACTTTTTCACAGGCGCGGCGGCATTCTTTCACTTCCCATACGGACGCGATCATGGGGAACATGATAGCGACTTTGCCGAACGCGGAAGCGCGATACAGGGCGCGCAACTGGGTTCTGAACACGTCGGGATTATTTAAGCAAATACGAATGGCGCGGACGCCCATCGCCGGGTTTTCTTCTTTCTTGAGATGGAAATATTCAACCTGTTTATCCGCGCCGATGTCAAGAGTACGGATAATCACGCGCTTGCCGTCCATCGCCTCGGCGACTTTCTTATAAGCGTTGAATTGCTCGTCTTCCGACGGATAATCGCTCGCGGCGAGATATAAAAACTCGGATCTAAATAAGCCAATGCCTTGGCCGTCGTTATTTTTCACCGCCGCCACGTCGTCCGGGTTGCCGATATTGCAATAGACATTGATATGCCGTCCGTCAAGCGTCACGTCCTCTTGACCTTTCATTGTCGCCATGAGTTCTTTGAACGCTTTTTGCTTTTCAAACTTATCTTTAAATACCTGAACGGTCAAAGTATCGGGATCGAGAACGACCTGTCCGGTTTCGCCGTCGAGATACGCCACGCGGCCCTGATATTCTTCTTTTAAATCCGCTCCCATAGCGCAGATCGCCGGGATTCCCATTGTCCGGGCGAGAATCGCCGTGTGTCCGTTGCTGGAACCGGCGCTCAGCGCGAAGCCTAAAATTTTAGACTTATCCAGCTGGAGCGTCTCAGACGGCGCCAGATCGTCAGAACATAAAATAACAGGCTCTTCAGAATCAATGCCGCCCGGCGCGATACCCATTAAATTATTTAAAATTCTCTGCGTCACGTCTTTGACATCCGCGGCGCGGGATTTCATATACGCGTTGTCCATCGCGGCGAACATGGCGGCGTATTCTTCGCCAGCCGCTTTGACGGCATATTCCGCGTTGCATTTCTCGTCCTGAATCATGGTTTCCATCGCTTCGACGTAATCATCGTCGTCGCAGAACATGGCGTGCGTCTCGAACAAAACAGCCGTTTCCTCGCCGGCTTCCTCGCGGCATTTATCCGCCAGCGCGTAAAGCTGTTCGGACGATTTCTCGCGGGCGGCGGCGACGCGGGCTTTTTCGCCCTCGACATCCGTGACCGTCAGTTTTTGAATATCCGTCTTGGGACGCTGGAAGAAATACAACGGACCGCGCACGACGCCTTTAGATACGCCTTTGCCCTGAACCAGAATCATATTATAATCCTCCCATAAAATTATTTAAATATATTTATTTAAATACGCGAAAAAACGCCCGCCCTGTGACGGGCGGGCGCTCCCGGACGCCGTTCCCGTTACGCGATTACGCGCACTCAAAACGGCGAATCATACGGAGTATGGCGATATAATTATAATATAATTAAATCGCGGCGGCGAAATTGTCGCGGAAGAACTTCTTCATGGCCTCGATAGCGGCGTCCTCGTCTCCGCCGTCCACGCCGACCGTGACTTCGTCGCCCTTCTTGACGCCTAAGCCCATGAGTTTCATCAACTGGGAGGCTTTCACCGTTTTGTCGCCCTTGGTGACGGTGACAACCGTATCGCCCAGCGCTTTCGCCTCTTTGGCGAGCATTCCGGCGGGACGGGCATGGATGCCTAATTCATCATTGATGACGCACTTGAACTCTTTCATGATAGTTCCTCCTGTGAAAATATAATAAATAATAATATTTTTGGCGGCTCATCCGCCGGGAGACGCGCCGAAAAATTATTTCCGGCGTCTAACCGGCATTATAACGGAAATTCATGGGAAACGCAATGGGAAATTTTAAATATTTCCCAAAAATTTTTTTAAATTTATCCCCCGCCGCCTATATTTTATTATAAACGGCGGGAATTATTTTTATTATTTTTAATTATTATTTTTATTACACGCCCGGATAGCTGACGTTATTATAATCATCGCTGTTCGTGAGCAGCACGACGACGACATCCGGGTGATTGGCGGCTTTGATTTTGGCGCGGTCAAACTGGACAAGCGGCTGTCCGGCTTTGACGGAATCGCCTTCTTTGACGAGGGCATGGAATCCGTCGCCGTTCATGGCGACCGTGTCAACGCCGATATGAATCAAAACTTCCATATCGCCGGGGCCGGTAATGCCTACGGCGTGTTGCGTTTCGGCGACGGACGAGATTTCGCCGTCATACGGAGCGCGGACAACGCCGTCTTCCGGCCAAATGCCGACGCCGGTACCGAGTACGCCGGCGGCGAACGTGGGATCGGGGATTTCCGTATAAGAAATCACTTTGCCGTCCACGGGATTCATGACGCTGCCCGCCTCGCAGGAAATCACGGGTTTCTGGGGATTGGCGGGTTGTTCGGGAATGCTTTCAGCGGCGGGAGCGGCTTTGCCGGGATCGTCCTCGTTCCAGACAAACCAAGTCGCGGCGAACGCGATACCGCCGGAGACGGCAAGCAGGATTGTATAAACGGCGACATTATTAATCGTCAAATAACCGGGAATGCCGGTGACGCCGTAAGCCGTCGCGCCAAGGCCGGTAATCGCGCCGAAGATCGCGCCGACCGCGCCGCCGATCATGCCGCAGACGAACGGCTTGAAGAAGCGCATATTCACGCCGAAAATGGCGGGTTCCGTGATACCGAGCGCCGCCGAAGCGGACGACGGAATGGCGACGACTTTTGTCTTATTATTTTTCGCTTTCAGACCGACCGCCAAGCAGGCGCCGAACTGGGC
>CAJOFP010000176.1 GCA_905233795.1 uncultured Oscillibacter sp.
AGCGCGATTTCCGGGAAAATCCCGGTCACGGTCAAAATGATCGCTATCGCCATACTCGCGGGCGTGATTACGGCGGGTTTGCTGACATCGCTGGCGCTGTTCAGTATCGGACGTTTTCCGGTTTCATCCGGCGCGAAAGAGCCGTTTTTAGAATACGAGGGGGAGAATCCGCCGCCGGATTGACGCGTTATCGCGTTCTAAAATGCCGGATAAAAAATATAATATAAAAACGCCGGATTTTTTAAATATAAAAGAAATCCGGCGTTTTTATTTTAATATTATAAAAAATTAATCTCCCGCGTTGCTCCGAAGGATTTTACCGATATTCCAGAGATACGCCGCTTTTTGGGCGGCTTCCAGACGTTCTTCCGGGGTTTTAAAATGAATCGACGCCGTTTGGGAGCCGCAGTCCATACACATGACATACCAGCCTAAGCCGTTTTCTTCTTCCAAGAGACCCGCGCCGCCGCAATAGGGACAGTCCTGTAAGATAAGCTCTTCATGAATATTCAATTTTATATTAATCACCTTTCGCCGTGAGATTGCAATCAGGCTTTGCACTCGCCGTTGCCCAGCGGATTGCCTTCGTTAAAATTACGGGCGTTTTCCAGCGTCGTGCCGGCGATAGCCTGTAACGCCTCTCTTGTGAAGAACGCCTGATGAGAAGTTACAATCACATTCGGGAAAGATAACAGGCGGATCAGATTTTCGTGACGAATAAAATCGTCGGAATGATTGGTATAGACATAGGCGTCCTCGTCCTCGTACACGTCCAAGGCGACGGCATGGAATTTGCCGTCTTTCAGAGCGGCGATCAGCGCGTCAGTATCGATTAAGGCGCCGCGTCCGGCGTTGACCAACATCGCGTCGGGTTTCATACGGGAAAGGGCGTCGGCGTCGATAATATGATACGTCCCGCCCTCGCCCATAAACAGGGGAACGTGCAACGAAATCAAATCGGCTTTCGCGTAAACGTCGTTTTTCTCGACGTAAGTCAATAAGCCTTCTTCTTCCAGTTTCTTATTGGGATAGGCGTCCCACGCGATAACCGTCATGCCGAAGCCTTTACAGATACGGGCGAAGCATTGACCGATTTGACCCGTACCGATTAAGCCGGCGACTTTATTGTGCAAATCGACGCCCATCAGACCGTCAAGAGAGAAATTATTGTCTTTCACTCTGTAAATGGCTTTGTGCAGACGGCGATTGGCGGCCATAATAATCGCCATAGCGTGTTCGGCGACCGCGTAAGGCGAATAGGCCGGAACGCGGATAACCGTCAAGCCGCGATTCGCCGCCGCTTTCAGATCCACGTTATTGAAGCCCATGCAGCGCAGGAGGATTAAACGGACGCCGCCGTCGGCCAGCGTATTGACGACCTGTTCCGGGCATTCGTCATTGACGAAAATGCAAACCGCGTCATAGCCTTTGGCAAGATAGGCGGTTTCCGGCGTCAGACGCGTACTGAAGAAATTAATATCACAGTTGAAAGTCCCCTCGCCTTTGTCTTTGATTAATTCGCTGAAGAATAATCTGTCATAATCTTTCGTGCCGAAAAAGGCGATTTTTAAAACATCTACTTTTTTACGTTCCGCGAAAGTGTCGTTTAAAATCTTTTCAACCTGTTCCAGAGAACCGGCCTCGTCGCCGCCCTCGGCGATGATTTCCAGAACGGAACCCTGTCCCGCGTGCAGTTTCAGGAGCTGGAGAACATTATTGCCGTTCGCCGTTTTTCCGTTGCATTTGACCGTGATTTGAGAGGGCATTTTCACGCAAGCCTGCGCGAGAATCGCGGCGGGACGGGCGTGAATGCCGAAAGGGTTAGTCACTTCAAACTGGATAGAGCGCATAATTCTTTCCTCCTTGCGACCCGGACGCGTTTTTTTAATATTTATAAAATATTTATAAAATAAAAGCTATCAAAAACGCCGGGTCTATATCACGCGCTTGGGGATATTTTCACTGGCGCATTTTAATCATATAATATTTCCGGGTTAAACGCTATCGCGTTTTTAACAAAAAAACTCTGGAAATTTTTATTATTTTTGTTATTTATTTACAAAACAGTCCAATCAATAAAATTAATAAAAATATAATAAAATATCATAAAAGGCTTGTCACGCGAACGCCTTTTATGATAAACTAAGTATTAATTTATTATTATTTTATTATTAAATTATAAATACACGCGGATTATGGAAAGGAGTTCGACGCCGTTGGATTATCTATTGCAATTCGCCCGGATACTGGGATTTTGTCTGGCCGGGGAAGCCCTGCATTACATCCTGCCTCTGCCGGTCCCGGCCAGCATTTACGGTCTTTTATTATTATTCTTGGCGCTTGAAACGGGTTTCATGAAAGCGGAACAGGTCAAAGCCGCTTCCGCGTGGCTGATCGCGGTCTTTCCCGTCATGTTCGTACCCGGCGCCGTGGGCGCTATGGAATTACTGGAAGTCATGGCAGGTTTACTCATCCCCATTTTACTCGCCGTATTTCTCATAACGGCTGTTGTCTTTGTCGTCACCGGACACGTCACACAGACTTTATTATTCGCTTTCGGTTACGCGGCGCAGTCCAGAAAACTCAAGAAAGAAGCGAATAATAAACGCGAAAAAGAGGAGGCGCGGAAATCATGATTCATTTTCTTTCTTCCTCCGCCACATGGGGCGTCGCGCTGACATTGGGCGCGTTCGCTCTGGGACGCCTGATCCAGCGCGTTACCGGTCAAAAATGGCTGAATCCGCTGATCCCCGCCAGCGTGATTATTATCATGTTTCTCTCCGCGCTGAATATTCCCTACGCGGATTATAAAGCCAGCGCGTCGCCCGTCACTTGGCTGTTATTGCCCGCGACAGTGGCTTTAGCCGTGCCGCTCTATGAAGTATGGCGGAAACTGCGCGATTTGTTGCCCGCGATTTTAATCGGTATCCCAACCGGCGCGGCGACCGGCGTCGCCTCCAGTTATTTATTGGCGCGGCTGTTCGCTATCCCGCGTGAATACGCCGTGGCGTTCCTGCCCAAATCCGTCACAACGGCGATCGGTATCGACGTAACCAACGAACTGGGCGGTCATGTGTCCCTTGCTATTATATTAATCGTCCTGACCGGTATCGCGGGAAACGTCCTCGCCGTATTATTCTGCCGTATATTTAAAATCATGGACCCCACCGCGAGAGGCGCGGCCATTGGAACCTGTTCCCACGCTATCGGCACGACAAAAGCCTTAGAACTGGGTGAAACTGAAGGCGCCGTATCCGGTTTGGCGATGGCCGTCGCCGGTGTGCTTACCGCGATTTTATGCCCCATGTTCGCCGCCGGATTATAATATTATAAATATTTTATTTTGAAATCAATAAAAATTCCCGACGGATTTATATTCGCCGGGAATTTTTTTATTTTTATATAATATATTAAGCGACTTTTATTAATTGCCAATGGCTTTCGTCGCCCGCGAGGGAACGATCTTGAAG
>CAJOFP010000177.1 GCA_905233795.1 uncultured Oscillibacter sp.
TTTTGAAAAATGATCTGTCGGATACGGCGCGGAGCGCGGCGGATGATCTGGCGGCGGCGACACATAGCGCGGTGGTACAGGTAATCGGGTCTAAATTTGTATTATACCGGGAAAATCGTGAAATTCCGAAAGAAAAGCGCATTGTTCTGACGGACGGAAAGAGAGCGGCCATATGAGTGAGTATGACGAAAAACAGGAAAATATGGACAGCGCGGCGGCGTCCGTAGCGCAATCGGACAGCGTGAAAACGGAAAACGCGGGCGGCGCGAAAGCGGAGGACGCGCCGCAGGCCGGACAGGTTCGCGTGTCGAAAGCCGTACAAAAGGCGCGGGAAGCGCGGGAACAGTCGGAAGCGCAAGAATCAAAAGAAGAATCAAAAGAAGAATCAAAAGAAGAAAATCAAGGGCAGGAAGAAGTCAAACAGGCGGAATCAGTCGAAACCGGAAAAAGCTCGAAAAAGAAAAAAAAGAAAAAGAAAAAAAAGAAAAAGAAAGCGGGCAATCCGGAGGCGGAGAATACAAAAACAGACGAAAGCGTGAACGCGGAGGCGGACGCGAAAAAAGAGGTCAAAAAAAGCGAAAAGAAAGACGCGAAAAAAGTCGAGGAAACGAAAAGATTAAAAATCGGCGTGTACGGCGGGACTTTTAATCCGCCGCATATGGGGCATATCGCGGCGGCGCGGGCGGCGATTGAGACGCTGGGTCTGGATTTATTATATTTAGTGCCGACCGGAATGCCGCCGCATAAAGAACTGCCGAACGGGTCGCCTACGGCGCGGCAAAGATTGGAAATGGCGCGTCTCGCGGGCTGGCAAATCGGTTTCGGCGATCAGGTGAAAATTTTAGATATGGAATTGTGTCGGGACGGGGTCAGTTATACGTCCGAGACGCTGAAAAGCCTGAAAAAACTGCACGCGGATGATGATTTGTGGTTTTTAATGGGTACGGATATGTTTCTGTCGCTGCATACATGGCATGAGGCGGCGCAAATTGTCGAAATGGCGGGGATCGCCGCGTTCAGCCGGACGGAAGAGGATCCGGAAGACGTATTTGCGATCCAGAGGGCGCGATTGTACGCCGTATTCCCGGACGCGAAAATATTTACCATGAGCGTCCCGGATGTGGTGGATATATCGTCCACGCGTCTGAGAGATTTGTTACAGCGCGGACAGGGCGGGAGATTTCTGCCCCCGGCGGTATATGGCTATATTTTGCGCGAGCATTTGTACGGTACGCACGCGGATTTGAAAGATTTGCCTTTATCGCTCTTGCGTCCCGTGGCTTTGTCGTATTTGAACGGGCGCAGGATGGCGCATGTGCTGGGGACGGAACAGGAAGCGATTAGATTGAGTATGCGTTACGGCGGAGATATAGAAAAAGCCCGCCGCGCCGCGCTGCTACATGACTGTACGAAGAGATTAAGCCCGGACGCGCAGTTGCAGTTATGCCGCCGATATGAAATCCCGCTGGACAAGCAGGAACGCGTGATGACGAAGCTATTGCACGCCAAAACCGGCGCGGCGGTGGCGCGTGAGCTATTCGGCGTCGATGATGAGATTTTCGACGCGATTTTCTATCACACGACCGGACGGGCGAATATGACGCTCTTGGAAAAAATTATCTATCTGGCGGATTATATAGAGCCGTCCAGAGATTTCATGGGCGTGGATGAATTGAGAAAAGCGAGTTGCCGGGATTTGGACACGGCGGTTCGGATCGGTCTGGAGCTGACGGTTCGGGATATTCGCCAGCGTGGGGAAAAAGTACATCACGCGACGATGGAAGCGCTGGAATATACGCGGGAAGAGGCGTCAGGCGGGGAAAACGCGTAATATATAAAATAATATATAAAAACAGAAAATTATAATAAAATATAAAAATATGATATAAATATATTATAATAAGAATTTCGCGCTGATACAGAGAAAGGTGGAACGCGGATGGGCAAAAGGTTAAAAAAGAGACGTAGGCGCGGGATTCGCGGTCTGCTCTTTTTGGCGATTATGCTGATGATCGCGCTGGTATGCGTATCGGGCTGGCAGTTGGCTGTAGTGAAACCGGAACTGCGTCATGAGGAGGATTTAGTCCAGTCCGGCGCGCTGTCTTCGGATACGATTTTGGAGCCTGATTCGGACGCGGAGGAAAATGAGACGGAAGAGACGGAGCCGGAGGAAGTATATAAAGATTACGGATCGGGTCTTCGTCCCAAGACGACGGGAACGCGGAAAAGCGATGATTTTTATACGGTCTTGGTTTTAGGCCGCGACACGGCGGAGGGCGGCGGCGGTCAGACGGATACGATGATGTTATGCAGTTATGACGTGACAAATCAAAAGGCCACGGTCATGTCGATTCCGAGAGATACGATGGTCAATGTCCCGTGGGATGTAAAGAAAATTAATTCGGTATATAATTATTACGGCGGCGGGGAAAAAGGGATTCAAATGGTATATCATGAGATTTCCCAGCTTGTCGGATTTGAGCCGGATTATCAGGTTGTCGTCGAATGGGAAGCCGTGGGGGCGATTGTGGACGCGATAGGGGGCGTCTGGTTTGACGTGCCGTATCATATGGATTATCATGATTATGTGCAGGGCTTATTTATCGAACAGGAGCCGGGTTATAGATTATTAACCGGGGATGACGCCATGCAGGTGATCCGGTGGCGGCAGAATGATAATGAAAGCGAGTACGGCTATCAGAGAAAAAACGGCGGGATCGGCGATTCCGGGCGCATGGAATTGCAACAGGCGTTTTTAAAAGCGATGGTCTCGCAGTTGATTAGTATTCAGAATATCGGCAAAATAGGCCGTATCGCGGAAGTATTTGAACAGAATGTGCAGACGGATTTGAATTTCCAGAATATTTTATGGTTTGCGCAGTCGGCGTGGCTGGGCGGATTGTCTGTCGATGACGTGGAGTTTTTAACCATGCCGTGGAGCGGCGTACAGGTCTGGAGCCGGACATATAAGCAAAAATTATCTTATGTAGTGCCGCAGCCGCGAACGCTTTTAAATATAGTCAATACGAAATTAAGTCCCTATGTGGAAGAGTTCGGCATGTCGGATTTGGATATTATGTCCGTAACGAGCGACGGAAAAATCAAATCGTCCACAGGATATTTGGAAGATAAAAAGGCGAATAATAATTAAAAATAAAATAATAATAAAATAAATTTAAAATAATATTTTCACGCGTTGATTTTAATAAAATAAATAAGGAGGAAGTTATGACGCCGAAAGAATTGGCGATCACAGCCGCGAAAGCGCTGGATGAGAAAAAGGGACGGGAAATCGCCGTATTGGAAATCACGGATTTGACCACGCTGGCGGATTATTTCGTGATCGCCACGGGAAATTCCAATACGCAGATTAACGCGTTAAGCGAAGCGGTGGAAAAAGCCGTAGACGAAGCGGACGGGGAACCGTTATTGCATCGTGAGGGACACCGGGGCGGGACTTGGGTCCTG
>CAJOFP010000178.1:0-3446 GCA_905233795.1 uncultured Oscillibacter sp.
TCGCGTCGGGCATGAATACCGTTACGGGCGTATATCGCAAATCATAACGCGTTTCCGGGGTGTCGCTGGTCAGGACGTTATGCACGACCATCATGTCCGCGCCCGTAATGCCCGTCGGGAGTTGATAGCTTAAACTTGTACTATTCGCGCTTGTATTTTCATCCGTGAGATTAAAATACAGCGTCGTGAACGCCTCGCCGCTTTTGATTTTGGCGTTAGGGGTCTGTTCGCTCGCGCTGAACGGCGTGTAAGTTAATTGAATAATCCCGGATTTCGGCGCGTTCGCCGTGACGTTTAAATAATTCGGGCCGTTTCTGGATTGGGACGCGATAATTTTACTCTCAAAGCCGTTTGTAAAATCGAAAGCTAAAATTTCAGGATCGTATTGAATATATAACTGCGCGGTGAGGAAGTCGATTTCGTCGCCGCTTCCGGTCATGATTAAATCAACAGCCAATTCGTTTAAATTCGTATCGGGATTGACGGCCCAGCCGTTTTTCCCGTTGTCGGCGTTCTGGATTGCGAAACCCAGTGTGATTTCATCGTCATCCGCCGCCGAAACGGGGAAATAAGTCGAGGACAGCAGCATGATAACCGACAGAAGCGCGGCCAGCGTCCTCTTGAAGTTCTTTCTCTTTCTCATTGAATCCTCCTTGCGCGTGAAAAATAACGCTTGCGATTGGAAAATAAATAAGATTTGCGATTGGAAAAATAATATATATCGCGCCGAAAAATAAATTTAGAATAAATTTAAAATTATTTTTAAATTATTTTTAAATTGATAGCCGGATCAGGTTTTCGGCCCCAAAGAATCGCGGATTCCGGCGATATAGTTGACGATGGCGGCGGCGTCCAGAACGGTGACATTGCCGTCCGCGTCCACATCGGCGCGGGTTTTCTCGTTATCGGTCAGTTCGCGTATGCCCGCGACCGCGTTGACGACGAAAGCGGCGTCCAAAACCGTGACGTTATTATCGCCGTCCAGATCGCCGTAAGTTACATCGCCGGCGGCGCCGGAGGAGCCGTATTGGAACGATCCGACTTGGGTCAGCGTATTGAATTTACCGGCTTCCGCGTCGCTTGAAAGATAGATGTAATAAGTTTCGCCGCCGGTCAGTTCGCTGGGGAAAATCAGGAAAGACGCGGCGCCGGTCTCGTCGGCGGATGACTGGTCAATATAGACGATATTGTCCGCCGTGGGGACGATATTTTCTGAATTGTCGTTCAGGACGAAAACCAGAATTTCTTTCCCGGCTGAACCGGAATCGGCGACGGCGAGATCAAAGCGATCAGACTGCACGTTGGACGCGGTGACATAATCCGCGTAATCTTCGAGAAATTGCGGGGTTTGAATGCTGTCGGCGGTATCGGACGCGAGCGCCGCGCCGCCGATCAAGAGCATAGCCGCGCAGGCCAGCGCGGCGCGCATGATCAGTTTTTTCACTGGGTTTTTCCTCCTTCGGATGTGTTACAGCGTTGTCTTGTGGATGGATGATTTAGAATTACGCGTCGTAAAATCTGTTGATATAACGGAGCGTAATCACGGCGAGCTGGGCGCCGGACAATAAGCCGCCGGGATTCAAAGTCGTGGGGGTATTGCCCTGAATCAGCGTATTATATATGCCCCAGTAAACGGGGGTTTTCGCCCAGTCGGCCAAAAGATAACTGTCCTGATAAGTCTGCTCATAGATTTGGGTGAAGAGCGTTTCGACGCCGCTTTCCGCGCCGGACGCGTTAAACATGACTTTCATGGCGGCCTGCCGGGTCAGATACGCGTCGGGGCTGAACGTGTCGGGGGTTGTGCCGTTGATATAGCCGTTGGCATACGCCCACGCGATCGCGGTCTGAATATCCGTTGAACGATGTTGAATATCCGTAAAAGGCGTTTGGTTGACATTCGCGCCGGGCTGTTGATATAAATGCCACAGAACGGCGATAAAATCTCCCCGGTTAATCGGTTCATTGGGATAAAACAGATCCGATTGCATACTGTCAAAAAGTCCCATCGCCTCACAGCGTCGGATGGATTCCTCCGCCCAGCTTCCGGCAATATCCCGAAAGCGCGAGGACGTATTGATTGCAATCGGCGTCGGGGTATTTGTCGGCGTGTTTATCGGCGCGTTCGTGGGATTTCGCGTCGGCGTTTGCGTTTGAATCGGAGGGGTTATAGGCTCCGGCGTCGGCGTACTGACCGGAATATCCGTGGGATTTTTCGTCGGTTTTTTTGTCGGCGCGTTTGTCGGCGTTTTTGTGGGATTGGACGCGCCGGGCATGAGAATACGGACGGACGCGTATTGCAAATCATAACGCGTCTCAGGAACGGGATTCGCCGGAATATTGCGGATCACCATCATGTCGGCGTTGGGCAGATTCGCGGGGGTTTGATAAGACAGGCTTGTCGAAGGGGAAAGACTGTCGTTTGCGTCGGCGAGAGTGAAATATAAAGTCGTAAAGGCCGCGCCGCCCGTGACTTTCGCGTTTGGCGTCTGTAAACTCGCGCTGAACGGCGTATAAGTTAATTGAATCACGCCGCTTTTCGGATTGCTTGCCGTGAGAGTTAAATAATTAATATTATTTCTGGATTGGGACGCGATAATTTTACTCTCCGCGCCGTCGCTGAAATTAAAATTTAACACGGCCGGATCGTATTGAATATATAATTGCGCCGTGAAAAAATCAATTTGATTTTGATTTTGATTTCCGGTCATGATTAAATCCACGGCGATTTCATCCTGATTGTTCATATCGGGATTGATATACCAGCCGTTTTTTCCGTTGTCGGCGTCCTGAATCTGAAATCCCAGCGTAATCGCGCTGTCGGAATCCTCGGGAGTATCAGACGCCGCCGCGGGGAAAGATATACAAGACAGAGCCGTCACGGCGGCGAGAAACGCGGCCAAGATTTGATTTTTTCCCATAAATTCCTCCTTTCATATTATATATTTTCATGACGGCCGTCATAAAAATATATAATATATCAAACGGCTTAAAATAAAATAATAAAATAAAAATAATAAATATACGCCCGGAATCCGTCCGCGCCGCGTCCGAAATCCGGGCGTATATCCGGGCGTATCAAAGCCGCGTGATATTATAACAGACGGCTTGTCCGTTTGCAATCTTTTTCCGGCGCTTCCATTGTTACAGTTTTATAACATTCGCGCCGGAATCCGGCTTTTTATTTTATTTTTATTTTATTTTAACGCGAAATGAAATAATAAAAATAAAAATTAAACGCCCCATTTATAGCCGAATCCCCATATAGTCGTGATGTACAGCGGGGATTGGACGTTGTCTTCGATTTTTAAACGCAGTCGGCGGATATTCACGTCCACGATTTTTAAATCGCCGAAATAATCACGCCCCCAGACGCGATCCAGAATATCCTCGCGGGATAAGGCTTTGCCCGGATTTTCCATGAAATAGCGCATAATCGAATATTCGAC
>CAJOFP010000178.1:3467-4693 GCA_905233795.1 uncultured Oscillibacter sp.
CGTATTTCGCCGCTGGACGCCGGGTCTTCCCCGCCGGAACGCCGAAATAACGCGTCCACCCGCGCCGTCAGTTCCGCCGGTGAAAACGGTTTCGTCACATAATCGTCCGCGCCGGTCATTAAACCCGTTACTTTGTCCATCTCCTGAGACCGCGCCGTCAGCATGATAATGCCGATTCTGGAATTAGTCGCCCGAATGCGTCGGCAGACCTCAAAGCCGTCGATTCCCGGCAGCATAATATCCAGCAACGCCACGCGGGTGTCGGGATTGTCGCGTAACAAATCCAAAGCCTCTTCGCCGGTTCGCGCCTCCATGACATCATAACCGGCCCGCCGCAGATTAATCACGACAAAACTGCGAATGCTGTCCTCGTCCTCCGTAATCAATACTTTTCGCATACTTTCCGCGCCCCTTTATATTATATATCATTATTATATTAAAATTAAAAAATTTATATAAATTAATTATCGCCGGGCAGCCATTCCCGAAGAATCAGGCTGAACGCGCCGCGTATATCCGTTTCGGACAGAGGCGCGTCGAAATCGGCGGCGGCTTCCAGCAATTCCGCCGTGTAAATCGTATCCGGCTGACGGCTTAAAATAATTCTCTCGCCGCGCATGGATCGGACTTCGCGTCCCGCGCCGCTTAAAGACGAGATTTTTAAAAAAGGCCGTCCGTCGTCCAGTCTGTAAAACGTCACGGCGGCTTCTCCCGATGTGGACGAACGGGACACGGAAAATTTATCTTTCCAAGAATCCGGGATGCGCAGATACCAGCCGTTGTCATAATTATGATACGTTTGCATGACGGCGGCGGGCGGGCCGGACAGGTCATATTGCCGCCATTCAATTACATATTGTTCCGGCGCGAGAGTGGGGGTGGGAGTTGGCGTATTGGTTGGCGTGGGGGTTGGGGTATCCGTCGGCGCGTCCGGCGGCGTCAAAGACAGGCGGGCGTTTGTCGGCGGACGCGTGACAACGGGCGTAATCGCGCCTGTTGTCACAGGCGTGACCGCGTTTGTCGGCGTGATTGCGCTTGTCGGCGTCGCGGACACGCGGGAATTATTTATATTATTTAACGGTATCGCCAGCGGGACTTCAGTGATCCCATCGGAGTTAATCTCGCCCGGATAAAGTGAGAAAAAGGGCGTGACATCGCGGGAAACCCCGGTAGCGGAATCCAAAGCCAAGTTCACAAATTCCCCGTCGCGCAGGGACAGAACATCC
>CAJOFP010000179.1 GCA_905233795.1 uncultured Oscillibacter sp.
TCGGACAGGCGGTAAACGGATTAAAATCCAGCGTCCCGGCGTCGTGCGTGATCCGGGAAGGCAAGATTCTCAACGGGCGTCAGACGGTTCAAAGCCTGAAAGCATGGGTTGACAGCCTGTAAGAGAATAGAATAAATATAAATATAAATTTAAATTTTTTTGTCCCCCCTCTTTTCTTTATGAAGAGGGGGGATATAATTTTCGGCGTTTTCCCCTTTGCGTTCTCTATGCGCTCTTTTAGGGAAAGCGGATGTCAAAGCCCATGTCAAAACCCATGTCAAAGCCCGCTGAAAATTTCCTGATAAATACAGAGGGGATTGCAAACGCCGCGTTTTGTGATATAATTGATATAATTCGTCCGAAACGGATTATATATGATTTATTATTTATTACGACAGAAAGAGGAGGCATGTCAGTTGAAAGGCATTCTTACGGAGAAAACAGGAGCGGCGGGGAAAAAAATCGGCATTCAGGCGAAACTGATGGGAATACTGGTTCCGATGGTGATTATTACGCTTGCGGGCATTCTCATTGTGGTACAGAGAACCACGACGGGCATTCTCAGAGAGGAGAGCGAGAAACTCCTGTCGGCCAGCGCCGTCAGCGTGGTCAATGAGGTTTCGGCGTGGGTAAACGGCATTCTGGGCCGTCTGGACGCCCAGCGCGATGTGATCGAATATATGGATATGACGCCTGAAGAAGAGCTTGCTTATGTACGCCATACGAAAGATTTAAACGCGTCCTGTCCCGGCGGCATTTATATCGCAACGGAAAATAAAGAAGTTTACGCAAACTGGGAAATCCCCGCCGCCGATTACGATCCGACCGCGAGAGGCTGGTATAAAGAAGGCCTGACACATCAGGATTTCGCTTTCGGCGACGCTTATTATGACCTGACGATCAATGACATGGTCGTAACGGCGACCTGCGTATTGAAAACGCGGGGCGGCGCTGTGCGCGGCGTCGCGGCGGGCGACGTGCAGTTAAGCGAAATTTCCCGTATTATGGCGGCGGTTCGCGTGGAACAGACCGGCGGGGCGTACATGATGGACAGCGGCGCCCGCATTATACTCGGCGCGGCGGACAGTTCCGTAACGGGCGTTTCTTTTGATGAACTGCCGGAAAACTCCGTTTACGCGGCGGCGGTCAAATGGGTGGACAATGGAAATACCGGTCTGCGCTCCGGGAATATCGACGGCGAAACCATGTATTTTTATATCCAGCGCGTTCCCGACTGTAAATGGACAGCCGTTTTTTACGTCCCGGAATCGGAAATTTTCAACGCGGTCAATCATTTGACGCGTACTCTGTTTATAATCGCTTTCGCGGCCTTTGTCATTCTCGCGCTGATTATTTTTGTCCTGCTCCGCCGGTTCGTGATTGCGCCGGTGAAAAAAATCGACGACGCCGCCCGGCGTATCGCGGACGGCGATCTTGGCGCCAGCGTGGATTATGATTCCAATGACGAATTTGGGACGCTCGCGGATAATTTCGGAAAAACCGCAAGCCGTCTGCATTCTTATATAGCTTATATTGACGAAATCACAAAAGCGCTGGACGAAATCGCCGCCGGTAATCTCGCGTTTCGTCTCCGGCTGGACTATTCCGGAGAATTTGCGAAAATCAAAACGGCTTTGGAAAATATATCCGAATCGCTGAATCATACTATATCGCGGATTGATATGTCCGCGCAACAGGTATCGGCGGGCGCGGGCAGTCTTTCCAACGGCGCGCAGGCGCTGTCACAAGGCGCGTCCCAACAGGCGGCGGCGGTTGAGAAACTTTCCGATACGATTTCGGAATTGTCTGAGCAGGTGCAAAAGAACGCGGACAATGCCCGTCATGTCAGTGAAAACGTGGATCAGACGGCGGAAAGCGTGGCGCGGAGCAATCAGCGCATGAAAGATTTGATTCTTTCTATGGACGAAATCAGCAAAAGTTCAGCGGAAATTGATAAAGTAATTAAATTAATTGAAGATATTGCGTTTCAGACCAATATTCTCGCGCTGAACGCGGCGGTTGAGGCGGCGCGGGCCGGCGAGGCCGGAAAAGGTTTCGCGGTCGTCGCGGATGAAGTGCGGAATCTGGCGACGAAATCTCAGGAGGCCGCGAAGAATACGGCGGCGTTAATTCAGGCGTCGGGCAGGGCGGTCAAAAACGGAAGCGGCATCGCGTCGGAGACGGCGGAAAGTCTGCTTACCACGGTGGAAAATATGAAAGCCATTACCGGCGCGATCAACGCTTTGTCACAGACGAGCAACGGTCAGGCGGAATCCATCGCGCAGGTCAGCGAGGGAATCCGCCGGATTACGGACGTTGTCCAGAGCAACAGCGCGGCCAGCGAAGAGACCGCCGCGTCCAGCAAGGAACTTTCCACACAGGCGCGGCTCCTGAATGAACTCGTTGAGAAATTTACTCTGAAAAAATAATATGCCGCTCCAAACAGGCAAGTTATGACGCTTTACGGAAATATTACGGTTTTTTTACAGTGTTATAACGAAACTTTACTAAATTTAGAAAAATTTTCCGTTTTTCGCTCGATTTCGTTACTGATTTGTTACGAAACCGTAATAAAAAAAGTATTGAAATTTTTTCAAAACAGCCGATTGTAATAGTGAACGAGGTTTGATTCAATAAAATCGTTCCGGCGCCGGCGCCGATTCGCAAGGACGACAGCCCGGAACAAAACAACAAAACGCAAGGAGGCATGAAAGATGAAGCGAACATACAAAAGCGCGTTGTCGATTATACTGACGCTGTGCATGATTCTGGGATTTTTCCCCGGCGGCATCGGCGTCACGACGCGCGCGGCGGAGGGCGCGACTTATCTGGACACGGACGGCGAAACGCGAAGCGCCGAAAACGTGACGGCGGTCACGTCAAGCAATACGGCGTGGAACACGGGCTGGTACGTCGCCAACGGCGCATTGACGATTGGAAACCGCGTCAACGTATCGGGCGACGTTCACCTGATTTTGGCGGACGGCGCGAATTTGACCGCAAGCAAGGGCATTAACGTAACAGGCGACAACAGTCTGACGATTTACGCCCAGTCCACAGGCGACGAGATGGGCAAACTGTCCGCCACTGGCGACGAATACGCCGCTGGAATCGGCGGCGGCGAAAGAGAAACGGGCGGTACGATTACCGTCAACGGCGGCGCAATCACAGCGAACGGCGGCTTCGGCGGCGCGGGAATCGGCGGCGGCTATAGAGGCGCGGGCGGTACAGTTACCGTTACAGGCGGCACAGTCACGGCGACAAGCGTCGACAGCGGCGCGGGAATCGGCGCCGGCGCCGGAGGCGGCAGCGCTACAATTACCCTGTCATGGACGGACAAAGACAATGACAGTATCACCGCTTCGTCTTACGACGGCTCCGTGACGTTTGAGAAATACTTTGTTATTGAGAACACTGACACGATTCTGACGG
>CAJOFP010000180.1:0-2054 GCA_905233795.1 uncultured Oscillibacter sp.
CCACATCCTTTTTTGGAAAAAGGAACGCTCCACTGATTGCAGTTGCCCTTGCCTCTTCGTCTTTTGCGCTTATATCATCCGGCCATATGAACATCAGATGGACCAGTTCATGCGCCATAGTGGAGCGATTTCGTTCCGCGCTCATACGCGGATTCAAGACAATATACGGTCTGTCGTTGACAAAACCGTTCATGCCGGAAAATTCCGGACTGTCCATATCGCATTCGTAGATGAAAACGCCCCTGTTTTCTAATTTGCCGACCAGATCGTCAATCGGACCTTCCGAAGAAAAACCAAGATGTTTCCGGAGCGCGGAAGCGTCTTTTTCAGCGTCTTCGGAAAGAGTCAAAGCGTGACAGACGGGAGCGGGAATATTTTCCCCAAGAATTTTTACAATGGTCATGAAACGGTTGAAATATTCCTCCGCGCTTTCCCGTATATACGCCTGTTTATAATCGCTGAGAGACGCGTTTTTCCGGAACTCCCCATGAGAAAACGTAATGTCCGGATCATTCGCGGCGAGAAAATCCGATACCCGGATATTCAGGGCGTCCGCCAGAGATTTTATAATTTCCATGCTGGGATTGCGTTCGCCGGTCTCATAGCGCGTAATGGACATCGGGGAAACGCCGGTCTTTTTCGCCAGTTCTTTTTTAGAAAATCCGTTTTTCATCCGGTAGTATTTCAGATTTTGGCTGAACATTTCTTTCACCCCCCTATTTATATTTTACTCAATTTTGAGAAAAAGTAAACAGCGAATTATGATTATTTAATAAAAAATATTAAATATAAAAAATATATTAAAATTCCGGACAGCGAAAGCCATCTTTTTATTACGCTTTTTGATTACGCCAAGGAGGTTTTAAAATGGACGCGAGAGATTCCCCGGTTCAAGAGACGGTTCCCATACAGGAAACGCCCGTAAAACGCAGGCGGGCGCGTCGGTTGGACTGTATTCGATTGGATAATCAGGATTCGACGTATTTTACATCAGAGGGCTATCTGGTGGATCACCCGATTCTGACATCCTGCGGGATATTTGAATATAGCAATCCGGACGGAAGCGTTCGCCGGGAGTTGAGACTGCCCGAACACGTTTTCGCGCCCGCGAGTCTGAAAAGCTATCGCGGGAAACCGGTGATTATTACGCACGACGCCGGGGCGATTGATAAAGACAACGTGGATCGGGAACAGATTGGGACGATTCTGTCGAACGGGTATCAGGACGGCGAGAACGTCCGCGCCGAGATTATTATCCATGACACGGATAAAATGAAAAATTGCGGATTGCGTGAATTATCGCTTGGATATAATCTGGATTTGCTTGAAACCCCCGGCGTCTGGAACGGCGAATCTTACGACGCGATTCAAACGAATATTATAATCAATCATTTGGCGTTGGTCGCCAGCGCCCGCGCCGGTGAACAGGCGCGGTTAAATATAGACAGTTCGGATAAATCGGATAAATCAGATGGATCGGAACTCAAAGGAGGAAAAAAGTCGATGAATGAGGAAAGCAAAGTCAATCGGGATCAGGATTATAATCTGACCCCGGAGCAGATGAAAGAAGCCGTGGAGCTTTGGAAAGCGAAAAAAGCGGCGGACGGTGAAAACGCCGATCCCGTCAGTCCCGTGATCAGTCCCCCGATTGGGGGCGGGAATGAAAAACCGTTCCCGGACAGTCCCGCGCCTGTCAAATCCGCCGGTTCCAGCGTGGAGGAGAAACTCACAATGGTGAAAGATCATCGTGACCGACGCGACGCCGACGGCATTCCCGGCGATATGGACGCGGCTAAAAGCGTAATCGCGCAACAGGACGAGGATTTGGATACGCTGATGGCTTGTCTGGAAGCGTTGTTGGCGGATCAGGCGGCGAAAAAAGACGGGATTGACTGTGAGAAACAGGATTGCGATAAAAATCAGGACTGCGGGGACGTTGACTGCAAAGACGAAGCTGATAATCAATCGCAATCCATGAACGCCGACGCCGCCGACGAGATAATCCGTCAGCGTCTGAGCATCTGTCGGATTGGCGACAAGCTCCATATGGACGG
>CAJOFP010000180.1:2100-5514 GCA_905233795.1 uncultured Oscillibacter sp.
TAGACGCCTGTTACGATCTGGCGGTCAGCAAAGTCAACGAACGCAAAGACGCGGATTATCAGCGGCGGCAAATGGCCGGCGGACACGTTCAGTCAAATCAGCGCAATGATGGCAATAACGGCGTAAGCATGGCGTCCGCCGCGAGACAGAGAATGTTAGACCGTGAGGGAGGGAATGAATAATGGCGGCTCAGTTAAAATATTCGTATAATATCCCGAAAGGCGCGCCCGGAGAGAAATTTGATATTTCTTTCGATGAAGTCGTCACGCGGATGAATCAGGAAACGGATGACGGCGTTCTGAAATTCGGCGTGGCCGTCCAGACCGGCGACGCCCCCGGCGTCGGGATTAAAATTCCCGTCACGGGCGCGGCGGCGAAAGATATTGAGGGAATCGTCGTCCGCTCCGCCAACACGGAACGCGATATGCAAGGTCATGTGGTTGTCCGAAGCGGCGCGTCCGTGAGCGTTATGCGCAGGGGCAAGATATGGGGACGAATCGCGTCCGACGCCGTTCCGGTTTTCGGCGCCGCCGCGTATGTGGTTTTAGACGGCGACGAAGCCGGTTATTTTACCGGCGCGAGCGCGGCGGCGAGCGTTTATATCAAATGCGCGTCCACTGAATCCGGCGCGAAAGAAGTTGTCGCGGACGACACGGCGTCCCCGACTTCCGATCAGATTAAATTATCCGCCGTAACGCCCGTACAGAACGGTTACGCCCCTGAAGTCGGCGATTATGTCATATCCAAACAGATTCACGGCGCGACGCTGGACGCCGGGTTTATATTCGGAAACGCCGTCGATACGGAAAACGGCGTCGCCGTTATTGAGATTCGATGATAAGGAGGCAAGGTGAAATGAACAAAGCGACCAGATATAACCCGCAAATGCCCTCTCCCGGATATGACCGGGCGGACTTTCAGGCTCTGTTGAACTCGAATATCACCCCCACTCTCGCCGCTGAGAATCTGCGCTTCGACAGCGCGGAGGACGCTTCGGTATTTTTCGCCCGCGAACTGGATTATATTAAATCCCGTTCTTATGATAAATTATATCCGGAATTTAACGCGCTGTCTCATTTTCCGATTACTCATGAAGTCCCCGAAGGCGCGGAGACGATGACGTATTATTCTTACGAACGGGTCGGCATGGCGAAAGTGATCAGCAATTACGCGACGGATTTGCCCCGCGCCGACGTGAACGGCGAATCCACGAGCGCGATTATTCGTTCCATCGGCGCGAGTTACGGTTATTCCGTACAGGATATGCGGGCCAGCCGGTTCGCCGGAAAATCTCTGGATGTCCGCAGAGCGGAAGCCGCCCGGTATTCCATTGACCGTATGATGAACGTCATCGCGTGGGCCGGGGATAAAAAGCATAAGCTCATGGGAATGCTGTCCGATGATAATAATATCCCGTTATATACGCTGAAAGCCAACGGAAACGGCAAAACCGCGTGGACGGATAAATCCGCGTCCGAAATTCTGGATGATATAAACGGGATGTTCAAATTTCAGGCGCGTCTGACGCAGGACGTGGAGCGGGCGGATACGCTGGCTCTGCCGTCCGATTCTTTTATTGATATTAGCACACGACAAATCCCGAATACCGGTTTGACGGTCATGAAATTTATTCTGGAAAACGCGCCTTATTTGAAAGAGATTATTTCCTGCGCCGAACTGGACGCCGACAACGCCGATACGAATCCCTACGGTCAGAACGTGGCGTTGTTATACACGAACAGCGCCGACAAGTTCAGTCTGGAAATCCCGATGGCGTTTTATCAATATCCGCTCCAGAATCGCAATCTGGAAGTAATTGTTCCCTGTGAGGCGCGGGCCGCCGGTATTATTCTTTATTATCCCCTGTCGGCTTTAATCGCGGTCGGAATCTGAGAGGCGGTAATAAAATGGCTGTAAAAATTGAAAATATCTCAACGGGTAAAGTGATCGGCGTCGGAACGGAGACGATTTTACCCGGCGAGAGTAAGATTATCCCGAAAGCGTATGAAAATAATCCCGTCCTGTCTATTTATGAGGAAAACGGCTTCGCCCGCGTGACGAGAATAGACGCGGCTTCTGTCGTACAGGACGCCGGCAAGAATCCGGACGAATCGGAGAAAGCGCAAGCGGCGGAGGCATTGCGTAAGGCGCGAATGGCGTCTTTGAAAGGAATCAGTGACGAAGACCTTGGAAATCTGGCGCGGGAATTGGGAATCAATCCGGCTGACTGTAAAGACAACGCGGATGTGCTGAAAAAAGTCAAAGCCGCCCTGAAAGCGTGAGGATTATATAAAATGGACGCGCTTGAAATTTTTCGTATCGTGGCGGCTGAGTTTAAAGATATGCCCGATGAGGATATAACTGACGGGGAAACCGGTGAGATTATAACGCGTGGCGTCCGTTCGTTTCTGGATTTGTACGCGGATCAGATTTCAAGAAATCGTTTCGGCAAATCGTATGAGAAAGCTCTCGCGTATCTGACGGCGCATAAATTGAAGATGAACGGTTACGGCAAAAACAGTTTTAGCGGGAATATCGGCGACAGTCTCCGGGTCAGTTCTTATTCCGAGGGCGAAACGTCCATTTCGTTCAGTACGGGACAATCCACGAATTTACAGGTGGACGCCGAATACGCCCTGACAGTTTACGGACTGGAATTTCTGACGCTCAGACGGAACGCGATTATTCCCATTATCAGCGCGGGGGAGGGACCGCCTCATGGCAGCCCGTATTATTGATAAAATCACTCCGGACGGACGGCGGCTGGAGCGGATACTCCGGGATTTGGACAAAAAAGAAATCCGAATCGGCTTTCAGCGCGGGAAAGCCACGGATGAAAACGGCGTGGATATGTGCGATATTGCCATGTGGAACGAGCTGGGGACTTCACATTCCCCGGCTCGTCCTTTTATGCGTCAGACCGTGGACAATCACGAGGGCGAAATCAACGCTTTGTTGAAACAGGCGAGACAGTCGCTTCTTGGCGGATACAGCGGGGAACAGGTCTTAAAAGAAATCGGGCTGAAAGTCAAAGACATGATGCAGAATGAGATTATAAACGGCGGTTTCGTCCCGAACGCCGCGTCCACAATTCGGAAGAAAGGCTCCGACAGACCGTTGATTGATACGGGAAGAATGCGGCAGTCCGTGAATTATGAAATCAAAGCGAAAGGTGAGAGGGACGAATGAGATTTTTCAAGCGTCCTCAGCTCATACGGCGTTACTCCCAGCCGTCCAATATTGGGGGATATATGGTTATACCCTATCGGGATATTACGCTTCTTATGGACGTACAGACGCTGGAAAACGCGGCGCGGACAAAAGCGGACGGCACAGATTCCGTACAGCGTCTGAAAGTATTTTGCGACGATGAAATCTTGACGGAAAATGAGCGCGAACAGCAAAAAGCGGATC
>CAJOFP010000181.1 GCA_905233795.1 uncultured Oscillibacter sp.
GCCGCTGTTCGCGTTTGTATCGCCGGTTCCGTCCGGGACGCTTAAAAGATTGGCGTCGGGATTTTCACCGGGATTTCCGCCGTTCGCGCCGTTTTCAGGAGCGTTTTCCGTATCGGACACAGCCGCCGCGCTATCAGGATTTTGTGAATCTTGCGGATTTTCGGGATTTTCCGGGTCTTGCGATTTTTCGGAATCGGGAATCTCGGCATATAACGGGATTCTCTCATTGTCCGCGCCGCCGACCGTAAATTTACTCTCAATCAGCGTCTTTTCCGCGCCGGATAAATCCGCCGCCCGGATGATATAAATATAATCCCCCGGCGCAAGCTGACTGAATCGCAACGCCTGATTGACGCCGTCCGTCTCAAGATTATAACGTCCGCTGTTCCAGCTCTGTTCATGGGACTGGATAATATTGCCGGACGCGTCCTGAATAAAAGCCGATACCCGGATAATTTTCGCGTCGGAACGAATCACGCCGCGCAAATCTATCACAGACCCGGTTTCCATAGAAGACGGCGGGAACGTCTCGCCAATGATAGACAATACGAAAGATTCATCCGCCTCGCCGTACTTGGTCCAGTAAGTAAGATAGGCGGTTTCGGCGCGACCCGTGTAATAGCGATCCGCACAGCGTTCAAAATAACGCGCCCAGTTATAACCGGCCTCGTAAGCGCCGCTTGCCGTATTGGACACGCCCCGAACCCGGTAAAACGCGGCGCGTTCTCTTGTCGTCAGTTCATATTGCAAATATTGCAACTGCCCGCCCAGCGACGACGCGTCATAGCCGTGCTGTTCACAATAATCCTGCAAAGCCAGCAATCTTCCGGCGTTCCATTGACAAATGCCATAACTGATTCTTCCGTCCGCTTCGATAAATACGGCACGCGGATTAAATCCCGATTCATGCTGTATATTCGCAAGAATCCCACAGGCGGCGGCGGTATTCACGCCCAAAACCTCTTTGGCGAAAATATAAACGCGTTCGGCGTTTTCTCTGGAATTAAACGGCGTATTTCCGCCGGATACGGCATTGTCAATTACAATCCGGCGATTTTCCTCCGTCTCTTCCTCTTCGGTAAAAGCGTAAATTATATCATCATGTAAGGCAAATTGCACGCTTCCGCTTGTGGAATCAACATGCGCGGGACTGTTACGGCGCGTCTGCACTTGCGACTGCTCCATACGCATAGCCGTGCTGGAAAGCTGAAAAATTCGATCATGCTTTAAAATAGCGCGTATGAGAGATTCCGTTTTATCGCCCTCACGGGCTGTCCGTATCCGTTCCCAGCGTTCGCCGGCTGTGGAAAGCAGGCGCACCCGATTGGGAACCGGCTCGGATTTTATCAAATCCGGGTTTAAATCCTGATTTAATTCAAGACTTGAATCTTGATTAAAATCCGCGTCCAAATCCGGGTTTAAATCCTGATTTGCGTCTTGATTGAAATCCGCGTCGGAATTTAAATTTAAATCAAAATCTCCCGGAATCATCGCCGGAAATTTCGCGTTGATTTGATTTCTCGCGGGAATCGCCAGACTTAATATCAACGCCAGCAGACAAGCCGGTAAAATATTCCCGAAACAATACGGAAGCTCCAGCGTCATATAACGCCAAAATTCCCCCAAAGAATGGAAAGAATGGGAAGTACGGGATCGCGTTCCGTATCGGGACCGGAGAAGCGACGGGCGTTTATCTGTCTTCTTTTGTTGCAAACGCATCAACTCCTGTCACGCTTTTTTATAATATTCAATTATATTCATATATATAATAATAATATATATTTCTGAATATATTATTAAATAATACGCCGTATCGCGTCAACTTGCAAGGGGCTTTTCAAAAAAATTTACAGATTTTTTTCGTTTTTATCGCGTTCCGTTTGTCGGATTTTATACGAACGCAATCAATTTATGAATATTTTATAAATATTTTATTTTAAATTTAAAATTTTAAAATTTTTTATGAATTTACGCGCTCCAGTTCTTTGCGTAATAAACTTAACGCCTTTTTTTCTATCCGGGAAACGTAAGATCGGGAAATCCCAAACGCCGCCGCGGTTTCCCGTTGCGTCAGCGGCATTCCGCCGTCCAGACCGTATCTCATGCGGATAATTTGCGACTCCCGCTCCGGTAAAATCTCACGAACCAGACGCCGAACCTGTAACGCGTTTTCCCGCTCCTCCAAATCGTCCAACATGGTATCCGCTTCCCCGACTACTTCCATTAATTCCAGAGCGTCCTCGCCGCCGTCCGCCTCTATCGTATCCGACAGCGATATTTCATTCTGCGATTTTTTCTGTCCCCGGAAGTACATTAAAATTTCATTTTCAATACATCTCGCGGCATAAGTCGCCAATCTCGCGCCTTTTGAGCCGTCAAAACTCGATACCGCTTTGATTAATCCTATCGTTCCGATAGAGATCAAATCATCCTGTTCGGCGTTCTGGGCGTAATATTTCTTAATCATATGCGCCACAAGACGCAAATTTCTCTCGATTAAAATATTCCGCGCCTCCGAATCGCCCTCCGCCAGACGCTTTAAATATATACGCTCTTCTTCCGCCGTCAACGGTTTCGGGAACGATCCGCCGTTGGACAATCTCAGGGCGAACAAAAGCGTATTGGCGAATAATAACAATGACAGCATATTACAATCCCCTCCCGGAAAATCTTATGGTCGGGCGGGATGTCCTTATGCTTTTTTATTATCCGCTGATGATAGAAACCAATAACTCTAACAGTTTTTCACGCAAATCGGGAAGTAGAATAAATAAAGCCGCGATTAAAAGCGCAAGAGCGACCGCGAATGTTTTGTTAAAATTAAAATTCTCAATCTCTTTTTGATTTTTCTTCGTCTCCGATTCATTTTTCTTTATTTCGGAATCCATTTGCTTGATTTCCGCGATTGTCTTTCTTTTCTCCAACCAATCGTCCGGCTCTCTTTCCAGTTTTACATACGTTTCCCGCAAAATATCCGACGGCAACGCCGTTTCTTTTATATCGTAAATCAAAACCGGGGCGTTTCCGTGCGTATAGGCATAATATACCGCGTCATAGGGAATATGTCCCTCTTTGCCGTTCACGGTATGACAAATGATTTCCTCCGGGGTAATATTCAGACTTCTGAGAATCTCCCCGATTTCGGCGCGAAAACTCTCCATATAAATCCGCCGACGGTCATCCGATCCGGTCACATACACGTCCAGCGCCTTGTCGTTCATCTCCGCCAACGCCTGACAAACGCCGCCGTATTGCCGGAACCAACCGCCGGTTCGCCATACGCAATCACGATTTAATTCCGGGAATTTGCGGATTAAAAGCCGGTGAATTAAATTATTAGGCAGATACGCCCCCACCCAGCGCAAATGTAAGGCGTCGCCTTTCGGGAAATCGTCTATACTTGTCGGCGGCG
>CAJOFP010000182.1 GCA_905233795.1 uncultured Oscillibacter sp.
CTCTGTGATAATTGACAAATCCAAAGAAATGTGTTAATATACTGTGTGAGTTGAAATATAAAGAATAAAATCAAGAAAGGATTATAAAAATGATGAAGCGCAAGAAAAAATTCATTGGGAGTATCGCGCTGGCGGCGGTTGTGGCGTTGACACTGGCGGCCTGCGGGTCAACGAGTACAGGGGTCAAAATCTCCGGGGAAAGTCTGGATATAAACGGCGTCGCGCTCCGTCCTGACGGGGAAGCCGCGCAAATTTATGAGAATAACGGTATGAAATTGCTTGTCCCGCTGGAATATAACGAACTGGTAACGGTCGAAACGAAACAGACGGGACGCCCCGGCGTATTGTTCAGCGTATCGGAAACGGCGTCCATAGAAGCCGCGAAAACGCTGGACGACGAGTTCGACGGCGCGGGATGGCTTTTCAGCATTGGAACGGTCAGTGAACAAGAATTGCATGAGGCTCTTTGTTCTGATATGTCCGGCGAGGAAGTATTCGCAAAGGACGCGGACGGCAAATATTATATGTATTATCACCCCACGGACGTGCGCCTTGTGCGGGAAAATAACGCTGATATGGAAGCGGACATTCAGCAATGGGGCATATTAAACGAATGGGCGGAGACTGTTCCCGATAATTTTATTGAGGAAAACGCCGGACTTGTCCCCGAAAAGCGCGGTAATAATGTAATTGATATATATCTTGCGCGTATCGCGTATATGGATAATATCAATTATACGCTCAGCGCGGCGGACGGCGATCCGGTAAACGGGAGCGGTTTCGACGCGTCGCCGTATCTGGAGCCGTTGACGAAAGACATTATATTTGAATATGCCGATGACGCCAAAACGCCTGAAGGCGAATATATTATTTTAAATTTCCCGGATGACGACACGCGTTTTGACTTTTTCGTCACGGACGACGAGGGATGTTATATCCGCCAAGTCTGGGGCGATGATAACGAAGCGCTTTACAGAGCGGTATTCGAGGACGGCGAAACCGCGTTTGAGACGGGCAATATTGTGCGGCAATGGTATAACGCGCTTGCGGCGTCAAACACGGGCGAGGCGTTGGACGCGTCGGGTTTCACGGGAGAAGAATTTGTCGGCGAGTGGCAGGACGAAGTCAGCCAGCGGGCCATGATGGATATAAAAAAGACGGATCAGACGGGCGTATATGATATTTTAATCCACTGGGGAAGCAGTTACAATTCCGCTATGGAATGGACGATGACGGCGACGGCGGGCGCGCAAGATGAGATTTTAGCTTATACGGACGGCGTCAAAGCCGAAGTCACATTCCCCGATGACGGAAACGGAGAGGAACAGCGCGATATTATCTGGGATGACGGAACGGGTTATTTTATGTTCCGCGACGGTTATCTGACATGGTATGACGAACAGGAAACGGACGCGGCGGAACGTCGTTTTGTGAAAAGCGAATAAAATTTAAATAATAAAAATTAGATAATAAAAGTTAGATAAAAAAGAAAGAAGCATATAAAACATGAGAAAATTATATATTTTGATTTTAGCGGCGGCAGTATGCGCCTGTCTCGCGGCGTGTGGCGGCGAAAAGCCGGTTGAACCTGTTGAGTCCATTCCCGCTGACGGGGAAATCCAGTCCGGCGCGGACAGCGCGGCGCGGGCCGCTATGGACTGGGAAGCGGCCTATGAAGAAAAAGTCAACGAACTGGAACAGGAAGATCAAGAGATTTACCGGTCTATATTCCAATGTGGAACGGGTGAGAAAATTCTCGCGGTAACGTCGTCTGTTTACGCGGACGGAGAATCGATGGAAGCGGATATTTATCAATACGCGGACGGCGAAATTTATTATCTTGGCTCTGTCAGTTCCACCGGGACGGCGTATCCGCTCGCGTTCACGGAAGAGGCGGTTTTATTCGGCGGAAATCACACAGCCGGGAAATTAGTAATCCATGACGGCACGGGCGAATTATATCAACTGGAAAATATGAATATTGAGGGGAAAACGCCTGTACTGGAAATATATGATATAATAAACGGCGAAAAAACGCTGAAATCGTCTGAAGAAATCTCAGCGGATGAAGCGGATTCGTATGATTATTATACAAACGCTTTCGCGGATGAAAAAGCGGAAATGATTATTTTCCAGTAATTTATAATAATTTATAACGCTTGATAATAAATAATAAATTGATAATAAAAGCAAAGACGCCCTTGCGCGAATTACGCGCCGGGCGTCTTGATTTTTTTATTATTTTTATTGTCTTACAAGTTCCGTCTCCGTGACGGCGGCGGTTTGGCTGTTCAAATCGCATATATAGCGATATGTTCCGGCGCGGCGGAATTGTGTAATTCCGAAATTGCCCGTCAAATCATCGGGAATATCCGCCTGATAGGATATAATGCCGGTTTGCGCGTTATAATTTAAATTCACGGCTTGCGCATATCGCGCCATATTCAAACGCGGAAGCGGCATGGAAAGGACAGTCCCGTCCTGATAGACCGCCCACACGCGGTTGACCGGGCCGTTTGGAATGCCGCCCCATCTGTAATTGACCAGCGTCCCGCCGGGAATGGGAATTTCATCTAAAATCGTACACATGGAAGCGTCATCCCGATGAATCGCGGCGTCGGCGTCTTGATAACTGTCATATTTTTTGATTTCCACGGAAATTGATTTATTTGTGATTTTAGGCGAATCACCCAGTCCGAGAGCTTCCCGGAGCGTTTTCAACGGCGTCGAATTGTTGATCTTGCCGCATATAAATATATCTAAAGCGCGATAAGACAAAAGCGCTATATCGCCGCGTGTAAAATTTTCGGGATGGATAGAATCCGTCAGACCTAACATTTCGGCGGCTTCGGCGGCCTGCGCGGTCGTCATCGCGTCCCCGTTTTCATAGGGAAACGCGCCCATGAGAGACGGCTGATATTGATCATAGCCCAAGACCCGCATGAGAAACAATAAATATTGATTTTTATTTACTGGCTGAACCCCGCTGTAAGTAGTCGCCGTCGTTCCTCTTGTCAGACCGTTGGCGTAAGCGTAGCCGATATAGGGCGCGGGCGTTGAATTTGACGGCACGTCCGTGAACGGCGTTTCCCATGTTCCGTTCAACGCCTCTTCTTCTTTGCCAAGTAATCTAATCAGCATAATTAAAGCCTGATTCCGGGACGGCGTTTGATTTAATTCAAAAATCGGCGTACCGTCCGTATTGACGCCGGTTCCACGGAATAAATTTAGTTTATATAATTCTTCCGCCGCCTGTTCCGCGCTGATTTCCCAACCGTTTTTCGGCGTCGATATAACCGGCGTAACCGGCGCGTTTGTCGGCGTCGGCGTATTTGATATAACAGGCGTAACGGTCACTGTCGGCGCGTCTGATATAACCGGCGCGGATATAACCGGCGCGTTAGACG
>CAJOFP010000183.1 GCA_905233795.1 uncultured Oscillibacter sp.
CGGAAGATGTTTTTCCCGCTGTCAGCTGCCGTTTTATCGCGCTGAACAACGGAATCGACACCGGGGGACAGGGAAGCGGCAATGAAGTGATGTGCTTTCTGAATCTTTTCAACGAGTTTTACAGCCGCGATACCAGTAAAAAAGTCCGGTCGGTGAAACGCGCCTGCGCGGAAAACGGAAAGTTCATGGGCGTTCATCCGGCTTATGGCTACAAACGCGATCCGCTGGACAAACATCATCTTGTGATTGACGAGGAAACCGCGCCGACTGTCCGCGGGATTTTCACAATGCGCGCTTCCGGCATGGCGTTTCGCAGAATTGCCCTGACGCTCAATCAGGACGGCGTTACGCCTCCCGGTACGCGGCATTATCAACAGATGGGACGGAACGACCCGCGCCGCGTCAGTCAAAAATGGGGAAGCGGCATCGTCAGACAGATTATTCAAAATGAAGTCTATATCGGAAATATGGTTCAGGGAAGATACGGTTCGCTTTCCTACAAGTCAAGAAAACTGGTCAGCAAGCCGAAGGAAGAGTGGATTCGCGTGGAAGGGACGCATGAGCCGATTATTTCCCGCGAGGTCTGGGAAACCGTGGTCCGCATTGAGGAAAGCAATATCCGCAAACGGACGCCGTCTGACGGTTCCGGCAGTATTTTTACCGGTCTTGTGTTCTGCGCTGACTGCGGATTCAGAATGCGGAACTATATCGGACGCTTTCAGCGCAAGGACGGCAGTCAGGGTCGTTACAGTTCTTTTATCTGCGGGAATTACGCCCGAAGCGGAAAGACGGCCTGCACAATTCATACAATTCCGGAGAAAGTCCTGCGTCAGATAGTTCTGGATGACATTCGCGCCAAGGCCGGTCTTGCGGCATATGATTATGACAGGCTGATGGAGCGGATTATCCGGATGAAAGACAGGGAAAACCTCACGCTCGCGGCTTCCTGTGAACAGGAATTAAAAACCGCTTCCGCCCGTGTTCGGGAACTGGAACGGCTTATGCAAAGTCTGTATGAGGATAAATGCGCGGGGGTTATCCCTCAACCCGTATTCCAGACGCTGATGCGGAAATACGAGGAGGAGCGCGCGCGGAAAGCCGCGTTGATTCCGGAACTGGAACAGAAAGTCAAAGCGCGTCGTGAAGGACAGCGGGACGCGGACCGCTGGGCGGCGATCATTCGCCGTTACACGGAACTGAGCGATCTGGACGAGACGATCCTGCTGGAACTGGTGGAAAAGATTGAAGTGGGAGAGAGCGAACAGCGCGGTTCCATTAATGTCCGCAATGTGAAGGTCTATTACCGCTATG
The DNA here is from genome assembly GCA_905233795.1 of uncultured Oscillibacter sp. Classification (GTDB taxonomy): domain Bacteria; phylum Bacillota; class Clostridia; order Oscillospirales; family Oscillospiraceae; genus Oscillibacter. The sequence goes on from CAJOFP010000183.1 coordinate 1,312, forward strand.
TCGGCAATGTGGACGACGCCTCGGAAACGGAGGCGCGGACGACATGAATCAGATTTATCGCGCAGGCATTTACTGCCGTTTAAGCGTGGACGACGCCAGTAATACTTCCAAAGCCAAACCGTATACGCCCGTCGATGAATCCGTCAGCATTGAAAATCAGCGGGAACTTCTTTCCAAAATCGTTATGCTGAACGGATGGGTGGAGACAAAGACTTATATTGACGACGGCTATTCCGGGGGAAATTTCAACCGGCCCGGATTTCAGGAAATGCTGAAAGACGCCCGAAACGGCGTCATCAATCTGATTCTCGTCAAAGACCTCTCCCGTCTGGGGCGTGACTTTGTGGAGGTCGGCAGATATACGACGGATATTTTTCCGGCTCTCGGCGTCAGATTCGTTTCCGTTCTGGACTGTCTGGACACGGACGGGGACAACACGGAAACGCTTCATATCCGGAGTCTGATGAACGATTATCATCTGCGGGATTTGAGCAATAAAATCAAAGCGTCGCTGTACAGCAGAAAAGTAAACGGCTGGTTCGCCTGCCCCATGGCCCCGTATGGCTATCTGAAAAGCGAAGATAATCGCGGACTGGTCATTGACGAAAACGCCGCCGCTGTTGTCCGTAGAATGTTTGAAATGCGGAAATCCGGCGAATCGTACAGTAAAATCGCCGCCATGCTGAATCAGGAAGGCGTTCCCTCCCCCCGTCTCTACTGGTATCAAATCAATCATAAGGATCATGTAAAAGCCCGTCAGCTCTGGTCCTATTCGATGGTTAAACGGATTCTCAACAATGAGGTTTACCGGGGCGCGCTGATTCTTAATCATCACGGAACGCGCGGCTATAAAGACCGCACAAGAATCCGCAAATCTGAATCGGAATGGATACGGCATGAGGCGGCGCATGAGGCGATTATTACGCCGGAGACATGGAACGCCGTACAGGAGAAAAATCAGGAAGCGAAACGCGCCTATCATGGCTGTGAGGCATCCGTCAAGCTGTTTTCCGGCAAGTTAATATGCGCGGACTGTAAACATACGCTGATCGCCAATACGGAAACCGACCGTCAGAAAAACGGGACAGTCAGAAAGTACGTTTACTATCTGTGCGGACTTCACAAAAATTCCTGCGGAGCGTTCTGTACCCGGCATACCATTTATGAAAAGACCCTTGCGCGAATTGTCGCCGAGGAAATCAGAACGCTGGCGCGGACGGTAACGCCGGATGAGACCGCCGCGGTGAGAAAACTTCTCCGCGGACTCTCTAAAAATGACGCGGAATATTTATCCGGTCTTCGTCAGGAAAGCGCGCGGCTTCAACGCCGACTGGGGGAACTGGAAAGCGTGATGGCGAAACTGTATGAGGATAAAATCAACGGCGTTGTCAGCGCGGAGATGTTCGCGGTTCTGATGCGGAAAAATGAACAGGAGCGGCAGACCGGACAGGAACGGCTGGAAGCGATCCTGCCGGAAATCAACGGGGCGGAACAGGACGCCGCGTCCGTGCGGGAATGGACGGCAAAAATCCGCAAATATTTGGATTTGCGGGAACTTGACCGGGAAATAATCGACGAACTGATTGACCATATTGAAATCAGCGAGCGTACTGTCATCGACGGCGAACGGCGTCAGGAAATTAAGATATTCTACCGCTTTGTTGGTTTGGTGGACGGGGAGTAAAAAATAACAGCTTTTTCGGATTGGGTTCAGACGGAAAATTGTTTCCTTATGATTATATCGCCTTAGTAATGTAGCTGAGTTGATTTTCACTGATCGAAAGGAGTTTCGCAAGCTCCATGCGGTCCGTGGCGGCCTGATTTAACATCACAAGAAACTCGCTGTTCGCCAGCATAGTCCGCGCCGTGTGTGACTGAAGAAGGTCATCCACGTTCTGGGTGACTCCGGTGCAGCAGGCTCCGTACTTTCTCACGCGTTTCCACAACGTAAACAGAAAGTTCGCGCTGTACTCGTGCTGGAAGAGTAAATAAATTTCGTCAATATAAAGCCAAGTGCCTTTACCAATCGCGCGGTTGCGGATGATCCGGTTGAACACGCTGTCCAGCACGACG
>CAJOFP010000184.1:0-3370 GCA_905233795.1 uncultured Oscillibacter sp.
CCGCTGTTTAGAAAAAATAGCGCGGACGCGATGTCAATCCGTGAGACGGAGCCGGAAATGGAATTTCCGACAGTATCCGATGACGTGGAAGATGTCGTGGCGGAGACGGTCTGTCAATCCGAGAAAACGCCGGAAAATTCACGCGCTTTCGATTTCTATACGCCGCCGCTCTTTTATGAGACGCCGTCACGAACGGATCGGAAAATCCCGGACGGAAATTTCTCCGGAAATCAGACATCCGGAAATCGGATTTCCAGAGTTCCGGATTCCGGATGTCTGGACTTCCGGATTCCGGTATCTAATCAGACTGATAAGAAAAAAATCAATTTTATAGAAAATCAATCTTTCTATCCCCCTACCCCTTTCCACGACGGAGAGATTGTAACTTTCGTTGAAAAAGACGGGGATGGAATTACGGAACGGGAAATCTATACGGAAATGATACGGGAAAATATTGATTATAATCTTTTGTCTGAGGATCACCCGTTCGATATGGAATTAATTGACGGTTATATAAATCTCATGGTTGACGCCTGCTGTTCCCGTAAAAAATCAATACGGATCAACCGGGAGGAATATCCCATAGCGGTAGTTAAAGGCTGTTTTGAAAAACTGAACCGGGAACATATTCTGTATGTCATGGAAACCATGAAAAACAACACAACGCAAATTAGAAACATTCGAGCGTATACCCTCTCGGCTCTCTTCAACGCCTATTCGACAATGGATCAATATTATACTTCACGGGTCAGCCACGATATGGCGACGGGCATTTCATCATGATTGTGATTTTGTGATTTTCAACAAAAATATTCAGATAAATTTAATAAAATATACAATACGGATTTCTATGAAAAACTTGCAAACGGAATATAAAATATGATAAGATAAAAATAATATAAAATTCGCAAATTCGCCGGTATGATACGGGAGGACAATAATAAATGGCGGTGCGCTATGATGAAAGCATTCTGGAACAGAGAGGACGCGGACAAAGAAAAACCCTGCTTGAAATCCTGTTAAGCGATCAGACGACGAAAAAGAATATTTTATGGGCAACGCTTGATTACGCGGCGTTTGGAACCGGCTATCAGGAATATGACAGGATCGCGCCGGAACAGGTTTCAGGAAGTCAGCGCGGGTTTATCCGTTCACGAAACGCCAAAGACACGCGAAATCAAATCATGCGTACCCGTCAAAAGGCGGAAGTGTTCACCCCGGTTTGGATATGCGACGCCCAAAATAATTTAATTGACGAACAATGGTTTGGTCGTCAAAATGTGTTTCACACGACGGATTCAAAAAATCCCGCCATACGGTATCCCGTGAGCGAAAAAATTAAATTTCCGGCGAATCGGGCGCGTAACTGGAAAAAATATACCGACGCCCGACGTATGGAGATTTGCTGCGGGGAAGCGCCGTATCTGGTCAGCCGCTATGACAGCGTAAGCGGGGAAGATATTCCGATTTTATATCGCGTGGGAATTTTAGACAGAAAATTACGGATTGTCGGCGAAAACACGGAGACGGAAGCGGACTGGTTAAATTGGGCGTTACGGGCTTTTCAAAGCGTCTACGGATTTGAATATCAGGGGGACAGCTTATTTTTGGCGAGAAAAAATCTGTTTTTCACTTTTCTGGATTATTATGACGCCCAATATGGTCACTTGCCGGAGATAAAATGGCTTTATCGAATCGCCACGGTAATTTCATGGAATCTCTGGCAGATGGACGGATTAAAATTAGTCGTTCCGGGTAGCTGTACGACGCGAAAAATGATTACGCATGATCTATTCGGGGAAGAAATCACGGAAGAATGTCCCTGTCCCGGATGTCAGGACGGTGGATTTCTGAATCACAACGGCGTTTACTGTGTTATCAAAGATTGGCGGGCAAAAACAAAACGGACGTTTCTGTCCGCGATGAAAGGGGGCGGCGTTCGTGCGGGAAAAAGAAAAAGAATCTAAATCCGTTCCCCAAAAAGAAAATCAAACAAGCGTATATGAGGCGACGCTGAAATATAATTTGATTTATGTTTTCTCGATTGATGATGATAAACATGACGGATATTTGAAAATCGGCGAACATATGTTTGACAGTCCCCAAAGCTATAAACAGTTGCCGCCGAATTGCGAGGAACTAAACCGCGCCGCTCATATCAGGATTCGTCAGTTTACGCAAACGGCATTGGTAGATTATAATTTGCTATACACGGAACTGGCGCGCCGTCTGATTCGTCTGCGCGACGGCACGGAAGAATGGGCGACTTTCAGTGATCATGACGTACAAAAAGTTTTATTTCGTTCCGGGCATACGGCTATCAAATTTGATTCCGGCAAAGACAGCGAATGGTTTAAAACGGATTTGGAAACCGTCAAACGCGCTATTCAAGCCGTCAAAGAGGGACGCGACAGACTGTCAGACAACGAAAAAGACCCAAAAGCGCGAAAAGCGCAAAATGAAAATAGCAAACAGGATGAACTCACCCTCCGGGATGAACAGGCGCAATGCGTATCTCAAACGCGAAAAGCATTTAAAACCCATGACGCTATGCTTTGGAATTGCAAAATGAGATTCGGAAAAACAGTCACGGCATATGAATTAATCCGTCAATGCGATTATCAAAAAGTCTTGATTGTCACACATCGTCCGTCCGTCGTACACGGATGGAAAGAGGAATTTTATAAAATTTTCGGCGTTCAATCGGACAGAGTATTTATTACAAAAAGTTATATAGACGAAAAATTAGAATTTGATGATTTGATTGACGCCGGAAATGACAAAAAATTAAGATTACAAGCGGCGTCGGGACAGCCTTTCGTATATTTTGCGTCCATGCAGGATTTGCGCGGTTCTGTACGCGTCGGCGGAGCGTATCATAAAAACAACGCCGTTTTTGAAATGGACTGGGATTTGATTATCTATGACGAAGCCCACGAGGGGACGCAATCGGAAAAAGGTAAACCGGTTCAAAATTTTTTAAATCAGGGTCACGACGGCAAAAAGCCCAAAATATTGCATTTGTCCGGGACGCCGTATAATATCATGGACGGCTTTGATGAGCGTAATATATATTCTTGGGATTACGTCATGGAACAGAGACGGAAACGGGAATGGGATCAATATCATCCCGGCGATCATAATCCATACGCTAATCTGCCGGAATTGAAAATCCGGACGTTTGATTTGAGTAAAGCGCTGGACTTGTCCTGTCAGTATGAGACTATAGACGCCGCGTTTAATTTCACGGAATTTTTCCGGGTCTGGACAGGCAATCCCAAATTGGATTTTTATCCCCTGCCGCGCGGCGTAAAAGTCGGCGATCTGGTTCATGAAAACGATGTCCGACGTTTTCTGGATATTATCACGG
>CAJOFP010000184.1:3449-4731 GCA_905233795.1 uncultured Oscillibacter sp.
TGTCAACATCGCCGGAGACGGGGATGAGGAAATGCCTTTCGACGACGCCGTAAAACTCGTGCAGACAAAAATCCGCGAAAATCCGCGTACTATTACAATCTCTTGCGGGCGTCTGACCGTCGGCGCGACCGTCCCGGAATGGACGGCTGGTATGATGTTGTCCGGCTCGTCCGTAACGTCCGCCGCCGGATATATGCAGACGATTTTCCGCGTACAGTCCGCTGGGACCGTCAACGGCAAACAAAAAGACTGCGGGTATGTGTTCGACTTCGCCCCGGATCGGATTTTAAAAGTCCTGCCGGAAGTGTTTCAATTACAAAAACGCGGCAGACAGTCTGACGGCGACGCGCAGACGGCGTTAGGCGAATTTTTAAATTTCTGTCCCGTTTTAGCTATTGACGGTACGAATATGACGGAATACGATGTCCCGCGCATGATGAGACAGCTGAAAAAAATTACCGTTGACCGCGCTATTAAAAGCGGCTTTGACGACGAGTCCGTTTATAAAGCCGATACCGGGATTGTCATGGATCAATATGATATAGATTTAATCAATCAGTTAGGCGATATTTTGACGCCGCAAAAGAAAGCCAAACGACAGGAAACCGTGACAATTAATCATCAGGGACTGGATCAAGAAGAATATGAAAAATCCGAGAAAATACGCCGCAAGCCCAGACGCGAATTGACCCCGGAAGAGAAAGAACTGTTGGAAAAACGCAAAAAACAGGAACAGAATAAAAAGAAAGTAATCGCCTTGCTTCGCAATATATCAATCCGGCTGCCGTTATTAATCTACGGCGCGGATGTGGATTTGACGGAAGAAATCGGCATGGAAGATTTTATACGGCTGGTTGACAATGAATCGTGGCGCGAGTTTATGCCAAAAGACGTGACGAAAGATTTATTCAAACGTCTGTGGAAATATTACGATGAAGACGTGGTAATCGGCGCGGGACTGCGTATCCGGCGACTGGCGCGGGCCGCCGATGAACTGCCGCCGACCAGACGTATACAGCGTATCGCCGCTATTTTTAACGATTTCCGCAACCCCGACAAAGAAACCGTTTTAACCCCGTGGCGCGTGGTCAATATGCACCTGTCGGACACGATAGGCGGTTACTGTTTCTTCAACGAAAATTTTGACGGGCGCGAACCGTTGGAAAATCCGCGTTTAATCGAACGCGACGGCGTGACGGCGGATTTGCTGTTAAACCCGGATGTCAAAATTTTAGAAATGAACTCAAAATCCGGGCTGTACCCGCTTTATATGGCGTACAGC
>CAJOFP010000185.1 GCA_905233795.1 uncultured Oscillibacter sp.
TGTCAGAGCCAGTTCGACAGGGAACAGAAAACTTGCGATAACGGCAAGAAACGCGGCTAAAAATGTAGTAAGAAGATAATAAAATATGACCATGCCAAAACGGCTGTCTAACTTACTGCCGCCCTGCGATAACGCGCTGATGACTAACAGAAAGACCAGTAAAGGCGCGATCGCTTTCAAAGCGCCGACGAATAAATCACCCAGCATGGCGATACCGCCCAGACCGGGGAACAGAAACGAGAGCAGGACGCCCAGAATAATGCCGCAGAAAATTCTCAAAATCAAAGATACGCGGTTATAAGCGTCCACAGCTTTCTGAAGGGGTTTCAAAATTTCCATATATTTCTCTCCTTATTTATTATAAAAATTTATTAATTTATTATATTATTATAAAATATTTATGAAAATAATTCGCAATAGCTTGAAATAATTTGAAATAACGCGAAATAAATAAAAATAATTTGCGATAACGCGAGATAGCTTGAAATTGAAATAATAACGCGCTTGTGAATATGAATAATATTATTGTATTACAGGCGGGCGATATTGTCAAGTATGACGAACGCCCGCGAAATTTTACAGCGTTTTACAGAAAGCGGGATTGTAATTGCCGGAGAAATCCGGTATAATATATAAAATAAATATTAATTTATAAAACGCCGGTGAAAAATAATAAGCCGACGGGATTTGAAAATGAAATGAAATAAAATAAAATTACGAAAGGGGTAAATTTGAATTATATGGAGAGATTTTATATCACAACGCCGATTTATTATCCGTCGGATAAATTGCACATCGGTCACACATATTGCACGGTGGCGACGGACGCTATAGCGCGTTATCATCGTTTGAAAGGTGAAGAAGTTTTATTTCTGACCGGTACGGACGAACACGGACAAAAAATCGAGACGAAAGCGAAAGAAGCCGGCGTCACGCCGAAAGAATTTGTCGATAAAATCGTAGACGGTCCGCAGGGTATCCGGGATTTATGGAAATTAATGAACGTGTCTAACGATAGATTTATACGGACGACGGATGATTATCATGTAAAGGCGATTCAAAATATTTTCCGGCGTATGTATGAAAACGGCGATATATATAAAGGCGTGTATCGGGGCAAATACTGTACGCCGTGCGAATCGTTCTGGACGGAAAGCCAATTAAAAGACGGTTGTTGTCCCGATTGCGGGCGGCCTGTTATCGACGCCGAAGAAGAGGCGTATTTTTTCAAATTAAGCAAGTACGCGGACAAAATCCGGGATTTATTGGAGGGTCGAGACCAGACGCGTCCTGATTTCTTACAGCCTCAAAGCCGCGTCCATGAAATGGTGAAAAATTTTATCGATCCCGGACTGGATGATTTATGCGTATCGCGCACAAGTTTTTCATGGGGGATTCCCGTGGATTTCGATCCCGGTCATGTGGTATACGTCTGGATTGACGCTTTATCGAATTATATCACGGCTTTGGGCTATGAAAATGATAAATTCGGCGATTTTAAAAACCCGGACAGCGATTATCACAAATGGTGGCCGGGCGTGAATATCGTCGGGAAAGAAATCGTGAGATTTCACGCGATTATATGGCCGGCGATGTTAATGAGTTTGGGCGAACCGTTGCCGAAACATGTATTCGGTCACGGATGGCTTTTACTGGACGGCGGCAAGATGTCGAAATCACGCGGAAACGTGGTTGACCCGTATATTTTAGCGAATCAATTTGGCGTAGACGCGTTGCGATTTTTCCTGTTGAGAACATTTCCGTTCGGATCGGACGGCAATTTCTCAAATGAATTGTTAATCCAGACGATTAATACGGACTTGGCGAATGACTTGGGGAATTTATTATCCCGGACGACGGCGATGACGGAAAAATATTTCCACGGCGTATTGACAAGCGACGCGATTTCAGCGGGAAAACGCGGATGTGATGAAAATTCGCCGGAATCGGATATGGATTTAATTACAATGGCAATTAATTTGCGGGCGCGTTATGAAAAACAAATGGAATCGTTCGCGCCGCATAACGCGTTGGCGGAAGTATTTAAATTAATTCAACGGGCGAATAAATATATTGACGAGAACGCGCCGTGGGTATTGGCGAAAGATATGGACGCCAACGGAACGCGTTTAGGGCAGGTATTATATAATTTATTAGAGACAATTCGTATTTGTGGAATTTTACTGACGCCGTTCATCCCGGAATCGTGCGGAAAATTATTCGCGCAAATCGGCGCGGCGGAAAGCGCCCAAACATGGGAAGCCGCCGGGCAATGGGGCGTGTTGACGGATTTCAAGACGGCGAAGAGCGATAATTTATTCCCGCGTGTTGATATGGACAAAGCGATCGCGGAACTGGACAAAGCGGCGGCGGACGCGAAAAATAATATAAATATTTCGCAAGTGGAATTAGAACCGCAATTAGAGGAAAATGTAAATTTTGACGTATTCTGTCAGGGCGATTTGCGGGCGGTGAAAGTCAAATCCTGTGAGGCTGTGAAGAAAAGCGCGAAATTATTAAAATTTATACTGGACGACGGAACCGGTACGGATCGGCAGATTTTGTCCGGGATTCACGCGTTTTATCAGCCTGAAGATTTAATCGGCAAAACGCTCGCGGCGATTGTGAATTTGCCCCCCCGTAAAATGATGGGGCTGGAAAGTAACGGTATGATTTTAGCGGCTGTGCATAAAGAGAACGGGGAAGAAAAATTAAATTTATTGATTTTAGACGATAAAATCCCCGCCGGGGCGAAAATCTGTTAAAATCATAAGCTAAAAATATATAAATTTAATAATATTTAATAATTTTAATAATTTTATAAAATTATGAATACGGGAATTATATCCGCGCTGGCGGATTGGCCGGATTTGCTGGCGCGGATTCCATTGTTATGGCTGGTCACGTTCGGACTGGCGGTTTATTCGATTATAACGGCGGCGCGAAAGAAACGCGGGCGGGACGCGTGGTTGATGACAGTCCTGTTATTCGCTTGCGTCGTATGCGTGATTTATCTCTGTCTGGTCGGGGATGTAATATAAATTTATATAAATATATAAATCGGGGGCAATATGAGATTACAGGGCGCGATTTTCGATATGGACGGAACGCTTTTAAATTCCATGCCGATGTGGCGGAATATGGGCGATGATTTCCTGAAATCCCGCGGAATGGAGCCGCGTGAAAATATTTGGAAAGATATTCGCCCCTTGACATTGTCGGATATGGCGGTATATTATAAAAAAGCGTATGATTTCCCGGAATCGCCGGGGGAATTGCGGCATTTGATGGAAGCGCAAATCGAGGATTTTTATAAAAATCAGGTATTGGCGAAACCGGGGGTTGAGAAATTTTTATCGCTGTTGA
>CAJOFP010000186.1 GCA_905233795.1 uncultured Oscillibacter sp.
AGGAAGAGGATGTGGATAAAATTATCAAATCCGTTCGGAGGAAAAGACATTCATGCGAATCGTGATAGATACAAATATTGTTATTTCCGCGATCTTTTTCGGCGGCGTTCCCCGTAAAATTATAGAGGCTGTTGTAAATAAAATGATATAGACGCCTGCGCCACGCCGGAAATTACTGTGGAATATCAGGAGATTATTCAGGAAATGATTTCCCGAAAACAGGGACATCTTCGGATGGATTTATTTAATTTATATCTTGAAAAATTGCGAATATTAGAATCTAAAACGCGTATTCATGTTTGCCGCGACCCGGATGATGATAAATTTCTATCCTGCGCGATTGACGCGAAAGCTATTTATATTGTCAGCGGCGATAAAGATTTATTGGATATTCGAGATTATCACGGAGTGAAAGTCATTACCGCCGCTGAGTTTTGCGAAAGATTTGGATTATAAAACGCGTTGATTAATCCGATAAATTTATTTAATTTAAATATCACAAGAAATTGCGATAGAACGCCGTATTGAAAAAAAATAAAATCTGTGATAATATAAAAAGCCTGAATTTTATATGATAAAAATATAATAAAATATAATAAAAAAAGGGGGTTCCGCTATGATTCGGACCGAGGAAAATACTTACAGCGCGATTACGCCCGCGATTTTGTCTCTAAAAGAACAGTGGGAGAAGAAAAATTATATCGATCCCAGATTGTATAAAGAATATAATGTCAAGCGGGGCCTGCGCAATGAGGACGGGCGCGGCGTCTTGACGGGCTTGACACGCGTCGCGGAAATCGAGTCGTATAAAGTCCGGGGAGGCCGGGGACATGAGGTTATATCGCCGGTTGACGGCGTGTTGTATTATCGCGGGATAGATTGTCGCAAGATTGTGCGCGGTTCGCATAGATTCGCGTTTGAGGAAGCGGCGTATTTGTTATTATTCGGCGAGTTGCCCACGCCGGCGCAATTAGAGGATTTCGCCGGACAGTTGGCGTCTTATCGGACGCTTCCCACGAATTTTTTCCGGGATGTGATTATGAAAGCGCCGACGGGCGATTTAATGAATACGATGCAACGGGGCATTTTAACGCTGTTTTGCTATGATGATAATCCCAATGATATAGGTCTTGAAAATGTTTTGCGGCAGTCGTTGCAATTAATATCCAATATGCCGGTTTTGGCGATTTACGCGTATCAGGCGTTTCGCTATGTACAGGGCGAGAGTTTATTTATTCACGCGCCGTCGCCGGAATTATCGACGGCGGAAAATTTCTTGCGTTTATTGCGTGAGGACAGAAATTATACGGAACTGGAAGCGCGGGTTTTGGATGTCGCGCTGGTACTGCACGCGGATCACGGCGGCGGCAATAACTCGACTTTTACCAATCACGTCGTGACTTCTTCAGGTACGGATACTTATTCGGCGATAGCGGCGGCGATGGCGTCTCTCAAGGGACCGCGTCACGGCGGCGCGAACAGTAAAGTCGTCATGATGATGAATTTTATTAAAAATGACGTGAAAGACTGGGACGATCAGGAACAGGTAAGAGATTGTCTGACGCGGATTCTGGATAAAAACGCGTTTGACGGAAGCGGTCTGATTTACGGCTTGGGTCACGCGGTTTATACGAAATCGGATCCGCGCTGTGAAGTGTTCCGGGAGTTCGTAACGCGTCTGGCGACGGAAAAAGGACGCGAAAAAGAGTTGAGATTATACGCGGCGGTGGAAAATATCGGCAAAGAATTATTAATGAAACGGCGCAATAAAACCGCGATTTCGACGAATATTGATTTTTATTCGGGATTTGTATATGAAATGCTGGGACTTCCGGCGGAATTATATACGCCGTTGTTCGCCATTGCCCGTATCGCGGGATGGAGCGCCCATAGAATGGAAGAATTAAGCGTCGGCGGGAAATTAATCCGGCCCCGTTATGAATGCGTGGAAGAGCACAGGTCTTATGTACCGATGGAAAATCGCTGAATTGTCGGCGCGGATGGGATATATATTATAATGTATATGTAATATGATTTATATATGATTTGTATTATAATAATTATATAATATAGTATATGAATGAAAAAGCGCGGAGGCGGCTATGCCGGAAGATAAGAATAAAAATATAAAAAATTTAAATATAACGGGACGTTTCGCGCCGTCGCCGAGCGGACGAATGCACTTGGGGAATTTATTTTGCTATTTAATCGCTTGGTTAAGCATACGCCAACAGGGCGGACGCGTAATTTTACGCATGGAAGATTTAGATATTGTCCGCTGTCCGGCGCGGTATAGCGTCGGCGTACTGGATGATTTGAACTGGCTGGGATTGGATTGGGACGAGGGACCATATTATCAAAGCCAAAGAGGCGAATTTTATCAGGCGAAACTGGATGAATTGGAAAAATTAAACTTGCTTTATCCCTGTTTCTGTACGCGGGCGGATTTGAAAATCGCAAGCGCGCCGCATATGTCGGACGGCAAAATCATATACGCCGGGACTTGTAGAAATTTAACGCCGGAAAAAATCAATTTATTAAAAAAAACGCGGAAACCGTCATGGAGACTGAAAACGCCGGATGAAATTTTTGATTTTATCGACGGGCATATGGGATATTACGCGGAAAATTTAAATCAGGATTGCGGGGATTTTATTTTAAAACGCTCTGACGGATTATTCGCGTATCAGTTGGCGGTGGTTCTGGACGACGCCGACATGGGCGTGACGGAAGTCACACGGGGCGCGGATTTGTTGTCATCCACGCCCCGACAGTTATATTTATATCAAATTTTTCATCTTACGCCGCCGAAATTTTATCACATTCCGCTTTTATTGGCGCCGGACGGACGCCGTCTCAGCAAACGGGATCGTGACATGGGACTGGATATTCTGCGCGGACGGTATCAGGCGCGGGAAATACTTGGAAAATTGGCGTACTTGGCGGGGATTCATCCCGACGCGTCGCCGGTATCGCTTGAAGATTTAACAGCGAAATTTAACTGGAATCTTGTCCCCCGTGAAAATATTATCGTACCGGATTATTTATTTTGATAGAAATTTATATAAATTTATATAATTACAAATCGGTAACAAAAATTACAAATGATTACAATTATAAAATTTTTGAAAATTTTGAAAAAAGGGCTTGCAATTTTCATCAAACTATGTTAATATGCGATCACGAAACATAAAGAGCGGTAGGCGACAGGTATTCGCAGTACCCGTATGCCCTACGCCGAGTAATAGGGATGCTCAACGCACTGGAGTTTTTAAGGCTCCAGACCGCGGGGCTATTATACCCATATGTTTATTTTGTTCGCAACCGGGTAAAGTTACTCAAATCATTTT
>CAJOFP010000187.1 GCA_905233795.1 uncultured Oscillibacter sp.
TAAAATCAAATAAATATTGCCGTTCGGCGTCTCCCAATAGCTTCCGGCATAAACGCCGATATTTAAAACAATTTCCCGTTTTCGATACGCTTGATAACATACAACGCATAAAATCAAGCTCAATATTATCAAAATCCCGGCGGCGATACGCTTTTCACGCGTTTTCTCACACGCTTTTTCAGGCTCGTTCATTTTACACCGCCCCGCGATTGACAACGCCGGTCTGTACGGCCCAGATCGCCAGTTGCGTCCGATCCCGCAGGTTTAATTTAAATAAAACGCCGCTGATCGAATTGCGTACAGTCCCTTCAGATAAGCATAATTCTTGCGCGATTTCCCGGTTTGACTTTCCCCTGCCGACAGCGCGTATAATTTCCCATTCGCTGTTTTTAATCTCTTTCGCCGCCTCGTCGTCCACGTTGATACAAGCCGCGTTTTTCGCCATCTGTGAAAACTGCCGGATCATTTTGCTGGCAATATCCGGGTTAATCATCGCGCCGCCGCTGTACGCGATCCGTATCGCTTTAGATAGCTCTGATATGCTGCTGCCTTTTAATAAATAGCCGCTCGCTCCGTATTTCAACGCGCCGAATACATATTCGTCATCGTCAAACGTCGTCAGGATAATTACTTTAATATTCGGAAAGCGTTCTTTTATTAATCTTGTTCCCTCCACGCCGTCCATGCCGGGCATACGAATATCCATCAAAACCACATCCGGGCGATTCCGCGCCGCGCTTTTCAACGCTTCCGCCACGCCGGGAACGGCGTCCGTCACGATAATTTCCGGGCTTACGCCCAAGACTACTTTTAAACTCTCCCGAAACAATTCCTGATCATCCACAATTAACGCCTGAATCATGCGTCCCCGTCCCCTTTCTTCCGTCCTCTTACAGGCAGACTCGCCACCAGATAAAAGCCCCTCATTCCGTCGTCCGAATCCTCATCCCGGTTTCCGCAGGCCATCGAACCGCCTAATAATTCCAGCCGCTCTTCCATGTGACGCAGTCCGAAGCCCTTTCGCAATTCCGTACAGCCAAGCCCGTTATCGCGTATATTGACAGTTAATAAATTATCTTCTCTTGTAATATCAATTTCAATTTGCGTCGCGTGTCCGTGCCGGACGGAATTTGTCATGCCCTCCTGAATAATTCTATATAGCGTATCTTCCTCGTCACCGGCGAATAACAACGGCCCCGCGTCCTGTTTAAAATCAATTTCGGCGGATGTAATCAAATGAAAATTAGAGATTAAACTTTGTAAAGCCTCTTCAAGAGAACGCTTTTCCAAGGCGTCGGGCCGTAATGATTTGATAGAGCTTCTCACGTCGTTCAGACCTTCGCGGGCGGTCTGGACAATCGCCGCGATACGTTTTCGCGCCTCTTCCGGCGCGGTCTCGAAAATCACCAGAACCGCCTCAAGCCCCATAATAATGCCCGTCAGCGTATGCCCAAGCGTATCATGAATTTCCCGCGCCAGTCGATTGCGTTCCCGTATTTCCGCCAATCGCTCCAATTCCACCGCGTTTTCCCGCAGTCTGTTATTCGCGTTTCGCAATCGTTCGTTCAGCCTGTTAATACGGATATTTTCTTCCCGTTGGCTTGTAAATAAAATAATCATATCATATACAAATAATAATACATTAAAAGACACAATCGCGCTTTCCATCCCGGTCAGCCAGCCCCGGACGGATTGATTATAATAATTTAAATACGCGCTGAACGGAATCCGGCTTGTATACGGAAAGGCGATTTCATAGCGTCCGAACGCGAAAATTAAAATTAATATAATCATAAAAAACGTCCGGCTTTTCACGTCCCGCGTATAACGCGTCAAGTCCGCCAAGACCAGAAGCGCGACGCCGCTGTAATAAAAATTCACGGACGCGATCACGCCAAAACACAACGCGATTTCAATCGCACAGATCAAAAAGCGAACCCGCGGCGACAGAATATTAAATCGGCGTTTCCCCAGACTGATCAAAATCAAAAGCGCGTATAATATCCCGGACATAACCGGCATACGCCACGGATATTGGGGAATCTGACGCGTAGAAGAAAGAAAATCATACGCGCCGAAAGCGCCGCAAATACGAAACGTCGTATTAAAGCAAATAATCGCGTAATAAAATAAAATCACAAAATTCAGCGCGTACATCCAATAAAAAACATCCCGCCGGACTTTGCCATTGTCCATCATTGCCACCCCGTCGTCGCGTATGGCTCCACAGTCTCCGCCGTCAGCAATTCCACCGGTATAATAATTTCATGTCGCTTACAGCCCGATCCAATCGCGTTATAAGCCTGTTCCGCCGCTTCTTTTGCGATTTTATACGGAAACTGGGCGCAGGTCGCCGTCATAAGCTTATCGCGTACAAGCGCTTTCGCTTCCGGGGAACCGTCCACGCTGTAAACCAGAAAGCGATCCGCCAAACCCGCGCCCTCGATAGCCGCCAGCGCGCCGAACGCGCTGGGATCGTTCAACGCCATAACCGTGTCGGCGTCAGGCGCCTGTTTTAATAATTTTTCCATAACCGGCATCGCGTTTTCAATCTGTCCGTCGGATTCCCCGGAGCCTACGATTTTAAATCTTTCAAAATCCGCCTTTTCCCGTATCGTATCGAGAAAACCCTGAATGCGTTCCGCGCCGGAACGGGCCGTAATATGTTCTAATAAAATAATATTCGCGGAATCACGCGTTTTTAATAAATCTTCCGCGCATAACGCCCCCGCCCGATAGTTATCTGACAGCACGGAACAAGCCGTCAGTTCCGTGTTTCTGACCGGCGCGTCTATTACTATCACAGGTATATTCGCCCGCGCCGCGATTCGCAATCCCTCTTCCGACGTGTCCCACTCCACGGGCGTCAGAAAAATCGCCTGAACGCCCGCTTCTATCAATTCCCGGATTTCCTCGTTTTGACGGCTTTGATTCATCGCGGCGTCGCGTGTCAATAAGACATCCCCGCGCTCTTCAATCTCAGATCTTAATTGAATATCCAAAACCTGATAATACGGATTATTCATCGTCATATAAGTCGCGCCGAATATAATCCGCCTTTCCGTCCGATTGGCGGAAATATCGCCGGGACAAAATAATAAAATATATGTCAACGACGCCGGAACAGCCAATAATATAAAATTCCCGATTATCATCAAAAGGCGATTTTTCAATTTTTTTCACCCCCGGCGTTTTTTATTATATCGCGCTGATGATTTTCTGTAAAGATACGCTGACCGCGATTTTTAAGATAAAATCTTGAAAACAGGGGAACGGCCAGCTCAAATCTTATCAAGACCGGAAATTCAATCGCAATTACCATGCCCGATCCTGATACGGCACGGATTCAAATCCGCTCGCCTGAAGATCGTCAATCATGTTATCCAACTGTCCGCGCCAGAATGTTTTAAACCATTCCGCGTCCCCGAATAAGCGAACCGCCGTGGGACTGACCGCGTAATAGCATTTAATAAACAGGCGGCCATACCATGTTTCGGCGAGAACATTGTCGCGGAAACGGCGCAAAGTCCACACTTCGGGGCAGTCATAAGAGCCATAAACCGACGTAGCTACATAACAGCCTCCCCGCGGTTCGCTGGCGGGTGTGGGCGTCGGCATGGGCGTAGCGGTAGGCTTAGGCGTACCGGTCGGCGTGGGCGTAGGCGTGGACGTGGGTTCGACGGTCGGCGTCGGCGTGCCAGTAGAAGCAGGCGTACCGGTCGGCGTCGGCGTGAGCGTACCGGTGGGTTTAGGCGTATTGGTCGGCTTGGGCGTATTGGTCGGCTTGGGGGTATTGGTGGGGGTGGGCGTACCGGTGGAA
>CAJOFP010000188.1 GCA_905233795.1 uncultured Oscillibacter sp.
GGTTTTTCCGACCGCCTCTTTGGTATCCCTCATCTGACGCGCTTCCCGTCCCGGATCGCAGTTAAGATGAACTGTCAAAGTCTGTCCCCGCGTTTTGTCTCCGTTGAGGATATATTGAATCCCCGCGGACAGACGCCCTTTCCGCGCCAGTATTTTTGTGACAGCCATTTTCACCTCTTTCCGGAGAGACAAAAAACCGGACGGACTCTGAAAAGTCCGCCCGGTTGCGTTTATTTATTTCAATCAAAATACGGCGCTTCGATTTACTTCCAGAGGCTCGGATTGCCGTAATATTCGTCCAGCGCGTCGCTGAACCAGCGTCCGTTCATGACATTGGCAATCGCCAGCTTTTTTCCGTCCTCCGACACGCTTTCATCCGCTTCCATACGGGCGATAATATCCGCGTATGTCGTGGAAACATCCTCGCATGACAGATACTCTATCACGGGTTCCTGATCCGGTTTGGCGTCCAATATCAGCGACACGGGATTTTCCGGGGTCCACGGGGACCAGTTCGGCATTCTTCCGTTGTTGGGATCGCCGTTACTCAAAAAGTTTTGCAGATAGCGATTGAATATGGCGGACAGTTCCTGATAAGCCGGTTCGGAGAAATCATAGAGACCGGAATAATTATTCTCACTGGAGAGCAGGGGGACGAAAATCCCGTGGAACGCGCCGAACGGGGCGATTGTGTACGCGCTGTCCGCTCCGCCGTAATTCACCTGACAGATATAAATATTCGCGTCGTAATTCCCGTACATTTTTTCCGCGCTGCATTGGGCGTTGAAAATACGGTACATATCCGAGCCGTAAGCGTTGGCGAAATCTTTCGCCGCCTGTAAATCGTCCTCATCCAGCGCGGACGCCTCGTCGCTGTCCCAGAACGCGTCGCCGTAATCGAAAAAGCTGAACTCCGTGCTTCCGGTCAGCATAATCAAAGGTACGCTGTTATAATCGCTCGTGTCAAATCCCTCTTTCGGGAACACGATTCCGTCGTTGTATAAATGCGGGAACACGCTCATCCGTATTCCGGCGTTGCCCATCAGCGCGCACAGACGCTCCGAACTGACGCCGTAAAGCCATTCTTTCACGTCCTCGCCGTCCGTCATTAACCACGCTTTCGCGGCGGTTTCGTCCTCCGCTTTTCCGTCCTCTACCGCCAGCGGCGCGACCGCCGCCGCTATCGCGCTGACGCTGTCGTCCGTATCCGCTATCGTCATGCCGCCTGAAAACGCAATCGCCTTTTGAAATTTTCCGGCGAACAACGGACTGACCAGCATCGCCATGACATCGCGTCCCCCGGCTGAAAAGCCCGAAATCGTGATATTATCCGGATTCCCGCCAAACTCCGCGATATTATTTTTCACCCAGTCCAGCGCTTTCGCCACGTCCAGCATGGCGTAATTTCCGGTGGAATTCTCTTCCGTATGAAGCGCGGGCAGACAGTTAAATCCGAAAATGCCCAGCCGGTAATTCAGCGTGACGAATACGCAGGTCTGACCGTCGTTCAGCCGGTCGTCCCCGTTGATCACCAGTTCGGACCCGATTAATTCCCGCGTGTTTCCGGTCTGATTGTTGCCGCCGTGGAGAAATACCAGAACCGGCAGATTTTCCGCGTTGTCGGGCGCGTATATGTCCAGATTCAGACAGTCCTCCGTTCCGGCGGCCTCGCCCGACGCCATCTGATAGGCCATCGCGCCCGGAGACGCGCAGTCCAGAGGTTCCGTCCATGTTTCCGGATTTTGCGGCGGCGTCCAGCGCAATTCCCCGACCGGCGCCGCGCCGTAAGGCACGGCGTACCAGATTCCGATACCGTCTCCCGCCTGTCCCTGTACGGGTCCGTACTCCGTCTGACGGATTAACAGATCCGCGTCCGCGCTTTCCGAATCCGTATCCGCCGCGACTTCCGGCTCCTCGGTTTCCGTGACTTCCGATTCCGCGTTCCCGGCGTTGTCGGTCTGTTGACCGCACGCCGCCAGAGACAGTACCAGCAGCGCGGTCAGCGCAAGCGCCAAACATTTCCTCATTTTCATCCGCTCCTTCATTTATATTATTAACAATATAACTTCCGCTTATAGAAAATTATATCGCTAATTTACGCCGTCGCCTCGAAAGTTCCCGGCGCCGATAATTTATCGGCTTCGTTTTCCCGATTATTTAAATTATCGTTATCCGCGGCGGTTACGGTCCGCGTCACGCCCCCGGAAATATACACCCTGCCGCACTCCGGACAAATATCCGTGTGAATCGTCACGGACTGACTGATCACTTTGCGATTCTCCCGCGCAGCCTCGGCGCGTTCCCGGACGACGTGTTCCTGTTCGTGTCCCCGCACGGCTGTGGCGGCCTGCTCCGGATTCATTTTCGTCGGGGTTTTGAACGAGACGCCGGGATCGTCGGAACCGTCCTGATATTTGCGCCGGGCGCAGGTCTGACATTTCGTCTCGTTCATGATTTCAGCCGGGGATTTCGATTCTTCCACGTTTATAAAATCATCGGCGCGGCGATTCGCGTCGTCCGTCAAATCCGGGGAAAGCGATTTTCTCACGCCCGCCAAATCATCGAATTTTAAAGCCTGTTTCACGTCCTCAAAGGGAAACGCCGGACGCGTTCCGGGATATTGAACCTCCATCCGCACAATATTTTCCAAAGAACGGTTCAGATCATTTTCCGTTGGAAGCGCGGCTGTCACAACGGACGCGGCGTCCGTTTCGCCGGAATCGGAACGCGGCGCGGCGATATTCGGGGAAATCTTCTCCGACATTTGACCGGCGACCGTCGCCGATGTCCGTTCCGGCGCGGAATTGCGCATACTGATTTTTTGCCGCAACAGAGACACGCTTCCGTAATTTGCGGCGTTCCATCCAATCATAAAATTCACCCCGCTTTCATTGCGTATTTATTATAATTATCATAATTAATATAATTTAATACAGTATATCACAGATCGGCGCGGAATGACAAGAGGGTTTTTAAATATCACGACTGGGGAAACGCCGCGTTTTTATCCACTGTCGTTACTTTTTGGCGATCTCATACATGAGTTCATAAATCTGATCCAGCGTCCGCAAAGCGCGGTTCGCGTCCTCCGCGTTTGCGATTCCGGCGTTGACGCTCCGGGCGATCTGATTGATATTGTTTCCAATCTGATGAATTTCCGTCCGAAGATTTTTAATTTCCTGTGAGGGACGGTCGCGGAGTTCTTTCCCCTCCATCATACGGATGAGAAAAGTCCGCTTTGTCACGCCGCACCGTTTCGCTTTTTCCGATAACATCTGATA
>CAJOFP010000189.1 GCA_905233795.1 uncultured Oscillibacter sp.
GTCATGTGGACGCGTGCCTGAATCCGATCAGAACTCTGCCTGGCGATAAATTATTATTATGCAGCGACGGCGTATTCAACGCGCTTTCTGAAGAGGAAATCGCGTGGGCGCTGTCTTCCGGTCGGGACGCGGTTACGGCGGCCAATATGCTGGAAAAAGCGGGTCTGGATAAAAATATTCAGCAACAGGACAATTTCTCCGCTGTATTGGTCTTTTATGGGTAAAAATTATGGCGTCTGAACAATTCTGTCTGCATTGCATGTCCGGTTATTTGGACGAGCATGGAATTTGCCGACATTGCCGTATGCCGAGCGGGAATCCCAACAGAAATCCTGACGCGCTTCCTTATGGTTTTCCGCTTCGGCAAGGCCGATACCGTCTGGGTGACGTACTCGGTCAGGGCGGATTCGGCATTACTTATCAGGCGTGGGACGCGAAACAGCGGCGGCGCGTGGCTCTTAAGGAATTTTTCCCAAGAGGCGCGGTCGCCCGCGATCCCGCCAGCCATATCCAACGTCTTGTCACGCGTGAAGACGGAAACGTCTGGGCGGGTTATTATGACCA
Source organism: uncultured Oscillibacter sp. (assembly GCA_905233795.1). GTDB lineage: Bacteria > Bacillota > Clostridia > Oscillospirales > Oscillospiraceae > Oscillibacter. The sequence continues at coordinate 565 of CAJOFP010000189.1, forward strand.
TGTCAAACAGCGCTTTTATGATGAAGCGCGGATTATTTATAATCTTCGTGACATCCCGGAGATTTTTACAATCTATGACTATTTTGAGGAACTGAACGCCGCTTTTTACAGCATGGAGTTTCTTGAGGGCGAAACGCTGGGGGAAATGGCTAAAAGAATGGGGCATGTGACATGGTCTAAAATCGCGCCATATATTTGGGACGTGACGCGAAGTCTTGAAATGATTCACAGGAAAAACCAGATTCACCGGGATGTCAGCCCGGATAATATTTTCATTCAGCGAAACGATCAGGCGAAATTAATTGATTTTGGATCCGTGCGGAATTTTAAGACGGCGAATCGTTTTACGGGTATTTTCAAGGCGCCTCTCGCCGCTCCGGAAATGTTTGAAGATACGAATCAGGGACCGTGGTCGGATGTTTTCGCTTTATGCGCATCTATCTATTATCTTCTCTCGGATGGCAAAAAGCCAAGACATGTGTACTCTCGATTGGCCGATTTGAATCTTCAGGGAAAAGATTCGCTTGTTCCGCTGGAAAATTACGTCAGCGAAATTCCGGATTATATTTGCGGGGCGGTTATGCGCGGAATGGCTCTGCGCCTCCCCATATGACCGCGTTTCAGGAAGCGTTCTTTCCGGAAGGCCCGCCGCTCGAAAGGCGGATACCGCGAACCATCCCATTGGAACGCAAAGCGGACGGATATATTCACGGCTTATTATGTACGAGAGGCCGCATGAACGGAATGTCTTTTGATATACCGGTCGGGACATCCGTGCGTATGGGACGCAGAGAAAAACCGGAAATCGGCTGGATCGCGTTTCCAATGAATTGGCGCGGCGTCAGCAGGAAGCAGTGCGAACTGTACCGGGACAAGTACGGAAATCTGCTGGTTCGGGATCTTAACTCCGCTTTTGGCACGCTTTTGGACGGCGTCAGACTGTCCCCAAACAAATGGGAGCGGATAAAAGCGGACCAGACGTTGGAATTTGGCAACGAACAGTTTCGGACGCTGGGATAAATGATTGATTATATTAATTATATTAAGCGTCATGGAGGTGCGTTCATCTTGAGGATATATGATTGTCGCCGAGATTATATTAAACGCTCTGAAAAGGGCGGAAGATTAAAAAATGAGGATTATGTCAACTGCGTGGAAAGCGGAAATAATTTAATCGCCGTACTCGCGGACGGTCTGGGCGGACAGGGCGATGGGGAAATCGCGTCCCGCATGGCGGGAGACAGCCTTTTAACCTGTGGCGCGGACGGCGCGTTCCCTGACCGGCAAATCATCATGGACGCGTTTCATAAAGCGAATCATATCCTGCTGAAAAATCAGAAAAACAAAGTTCATATGAAGACTACAGCGGTTTATCTATGCCAGCGGGGGAACCGCGCCGTTTGGGCTCATATCGGCGATTCCCGGCTCTATCATATTTTTCAGGATAAAATATTGGTTTTATGGGTGAAATCACACGGGAACAGATTCCGTGGGACGCGGGGCGCAGCCGTTTGATCAAAGCGCTGGGGATGGAAGACGCGGAACCGGAAATTCATGACGAAATACGTCTGGAACCGGGACGGCACGCCTTTTTATTATGTTCCGACGGTTTGTGGGAGTATTTAAGCGACGCGGAAATAATTGATATATGCCGGCGCGGACGGAGCGCCGAGGACAGTCTCGCGCTGATGTTGGATTGTAAAAACACGAAAAGTATGCCGGACTGTGATAATTATACGGCGTTTCTTCTATTTTTGGAGGTGTAACGCGTGAGATTGATACGCAATCAATTCCGGCGCGGCGTCCCGGCTTTGACGCCGGTGTTCGCGCTGATTTTCTTTTTGACCGTCGGCGTTTCGGCGGCGTCCGCGACCGATAACGCGGGCATTATACAGGGATATTTAGCGGAAGAAGATCGTCTGTTTGTTTTTCTGTCCGATTTTGACCCGGAAGCCCCGTCCGCGGATCGTTATTCCGCGTTTCTTAATGATACGCCGGTTTCCGTCAGCGCGGCGGACAGAGCGGACAAACAACCGGTTACTTATTATTGTCTGGCGGATATTTCCGGTTCTCTGAATGACGAACAAATGGAACAGGAAAAATCCGTCCTTTTCGCCATACGAGAGCGTCTCAAGCCGGAAGACCGCATGGTAATCGCCCGTCTGGGGAATGAGATCGCCGCGTCCGATTATCTCGCGGATCAAGATGAAATCGCTAATCTGACAGAAGCGCTGGTCGTTCAAAGAACGGAGGACACGAATCTTTACGGCGGCATTGTGGACAGCCTGAATGATTTGCGAACCAATCAGCAAGCGACGGCGAGAAAATGCCTTGTGATTCTTTCGGACGGACAGGACGATCAGAAAAGCAGTTATACGAAAGACGAAGTTGACCGGGCGGTTCTGGCTTCCAGAATCCCTGTTTACAGCGTCGCGGTTATGAAATCATCTGAGAGCCGAAATGAAAGCCGTATTCAATACGCGAAAATTTTGGGCGGTTTCTCAAGAGAATCCGCGGGCGGGATTTATTTCAATCCCGTATTGAGTGAAAACTGCGAAACCGCGTCGGACGCGGGCGCGTTTATTATAAAAAGCGTAAACAACGGCGTCCGGCTGACGCTGGATATTGCCGAAATAGATATGACCGCCATGCCAGCGGGCAGCGTCCCTCTGGAGATTCAATATCGTTTTGAAGATACAGCCTATACGGATACTATAGAAGTCCGCACAATGGATTTGCCGTCCCCGACGCCCCAACCCACGGAAACGCCCACGCCGTCCCCGACGCCCAAACCTGATCCCGTTACCAATTCGCTGTTGCCATGGATATTGATCGCGCTCGCGCTTTGTCTGCTGATTATTGTGATTTTCGCGTGGAAACGTAAAAAACAGGCGGAAGAAGAGCGGCGGAGACGGGAAGAAGAGTCGCGTTTAGAAGAAGAACGGCGGAGACAGGAAGAGGAACAACGGCGTCTGGAAGAAGAACGGCGGGAAAAAGAGCGCGCTCAGAACGTGAAACCGAAACAGGCGCCTGAACCGATCATTCCCACGCGTTCGGTCTCTTTCGCGGCCATCGGATACCGGAATATATATTTTCATCTTCGTCTCCCGGAGGGGAAAGCCGTAACGCTCGGACGCGACAGCCGCGCCGATTTTGTCCTGAATCCGAATGATAAAAAGCTCTCCGGCGTCAATACCCGCGTTTCACTGCGGGATCAGTATCTTTTGGTGACGGACGCCGGCTCCACAAACGGAACGGCGGTGAACGGCGTCCCCCTGACGCGGGAAATGACCGTAAAATTAACGGATAACGGCCTTTTACGGATGGGCAGTTATGAATACCGCGTGCATTTTTCACCCAGAGAAGATATGTGACGACAGCGTGAAATACGCGCAAATACGCGCAAATTCCGGAGGAAAGGGGACAGGCAATGGCGAATTATTTTTGTATAAACTGCATGAGACCGCTGGATACGGACGCGGCGATTTGTCCTTACTGCGGTTTCGACCGGAGACGGTACGTCGCTCCAGAAATGACGCTCCATCCCGGCAATACGCTGGCCCACGGAAAATATCTGCTGGGCCGGACGCTCGGACAGGGCGGATTCGGCGTCACTTATGTGGCGCTGGATCGGCTTTTGGAACTGCGCGTGGCCATTAAAGAATATCTGCCGCAAAATATGGCCTATCGAAGCGAAGGTTCCGCGTCTCTGCATTGGCACAGCAATGTATTAAGCAAACAGGCCGGATGGGAAAGTTTTGTCAAAGAAGCCCGAAAAATGGCGAAAATGGATCAGATTCCGGGCATTGTCCGCGTGAGAGAGGTTTTCTATGAAAACGAGACCGCGTATATCGTAATGGATTATGTGGAGGGCGAAACGCTGTGGAGCCGTCTGCGCAAAACCGGAGCGATGGACGGGAAAACCTGTCTCGCCGTTTTGCGGCCCGTCATGAACGCCCTGACGGAGGCGCATAAAAATAAAATGATCCACCGCGATATTAGCCCGGATAATATCATGCTGGACAATCAAAACCGGGTCTGGCTGTTGGATATGGGCGCGGCGAAAGAACTGGATACGACGCAGACCGGAGATTTGCGTCATTCCACTACGATGGTCGTCAAACCGGGATTCAGCCCGCTGGAACAGTACACAAGCGGCGGCAATACCGGTTCGTGGACGGACGTATACGCTATGAGCGCCACTGTTCTTTACTGTATGTCCGGCAAAATGCCTCCCCTCTCCACGGATCGCGTATTGCATGACGCTTTGGAGATTCCGAACGCGATTTCCCCAACTGTTGCGCGGGTATTATTACGGGGGCTCGCTCTGCGTCCTGAAGATCGGATTCAAAGCATGGTTGAACTGCGTGACGCGCTGGAAACGGCGGTAAACGCGCCGGATGAAACGGAAATCCGACGGCGGGAACAAGAACGTCGGGAAGCCGAAGAAGCGCGGCGGCAGGCGGAACTGGAACGCCAACAGGCCGAAGAAGCCCAGCGGCGCGAACAGGCGCGGACGCCGCAAAAAACGGAAAAAGTCGAAACCGTACAAACGAAAAAAGAAACGAAAAAAAATCTGTTTCTTATCCCTGTCGCTGTTGTCATTGTCGGATTCATTGTGTTATTC
>CAJOFP010000190.1 GCA_905233795.1 uncultured Oscillibacter sp.
CCGTTTGAGATACGCGCCTTGGCGCAGTTGCAATATATTAACTGGAAATATAGAAACGAATCCAAAGGCGAAAAAACCGGAACTGTCCATGCGGTTGTGGTTGGGGATTGGGATACCCTGAAATCAGAGGGTACGAAAAATCTTGCTGAAAATTATACGGAGTTTCCTTATTTGCAATACGCGACGACAAAAGTATATGATACAGCGGAGACAGCCAGCACTTTGCCTAAGCAGGAAAAAAGCGATCCAAACCAATACTGGAAACAAACGCATGATCTAAACGGTAAAAATATAATAAATTATACGCCGATTGCGCCATTATCATCGGCAATCGACAAAAAGTTGAATATAGGTAAAGACAATAAAGAGCATGACAGCCATGTGAACTGCTTATACGCATGGTTTGGCGGCAGTTATGATGGACGGAGTTATAAGATTCAGGATTTGAATATTATATCCAGTGCGTATTCTGTCGGACTGTTCGGCGTCACTGTCGGCGCAAATATCAAAAGCGTCATTATGTATGGAGACGGAGATACAAAGGTAGAACGAAAAACTGTCAAGGATGCAACGGACGACAAAGATTTAAATATTGGTCCCGTTGGAAACAGTCCCGGCGCTTATATGATTGGCGGTATGATCGGCGTAGCGTATGAGTATAATGTCTTTGACAAAAATATAAATCCGGATAATTTACAAACTATTGAAAACTGCGCCATCGCCGGTTATCAAATTATTGACAGTAGCCAAAATCCGCAACGTAACGGTGGCGGCAATGTAGGCGGATTGACCGGCGTAGCCGCTGTAAATCTTGAAAGATGCTCCGCTGTCGTGGATATTTATATTAAATGCAGGCATGAAGCCGGAAAAGACGCGGATAAGCGAGCGCAGTTTGGCAGTTATATCCGTGTGGGAGGTCTGACAGGAGCGGCGCAATTTCGCGTGACGGACTGCTATTCCGGCGGGTCGATTGCTGTTGAAGAGGAAGATACAGAAACTTACACGGCAATCCGGAATGAGTTCTGGGGGAACGATAACGATGAACCCGACGCAAATGGAAGAATCATAAAAACCGGAGAACGCAATTATAATACTCATGTTTATGTCTGTGGACTTTCCGGAAGCGCCTTTACCAGCAATTTCGGTAATTTCACTGGAACTACCACCAGTGAGCCGGACACAAAACCCATATTTAAGAATTGCTATACCTATATGAAACTTCCCGACTATGGCGGAACTGTCCGGGGCGTATGTTTGTTAGCGGGCGCGGCGGATCGTTATAGTAAGAGCGGTGCGAAAATATATATGACGAACTGTTATTATCTGGACTCTATCAATAAAAATATTGAGTTCTCCGATGTTATCTATGAGTTCAATTCGGGCTATAATTATAATGCGCAAGAAAATGAGAAACGCTATCTTTTGACGGAAGATGACAGAAACGCTATGCTCTTGGGAGATTTAACAATCAATAATTATATGATTAATGGGCATTCAAAGAAAGAAGCGGATATTAACAAGCCTGAAGATAACATCAATCACGGCGTCCCCCTGCAACACGTCACATATGAGGAATTGCGCGATTTGGCGGGCGGATTGAATCAATATTACGCGAATGATGATGACAAGTCATGGGGCATGGTGACGACGCAAGAGGGAAGCGCCAATATAGCGGGTAAATACAGCTTCTCCGGCAACAGTACGGAAGAGAGTAAAAACTATCCGTTCCCGACGGTAATCAGACAATGGGATCAGACGTTTGAGAGATTTGTCAACGTACACTATGGAAAATGGCCGTCGGACGGGCTTTACTGGGATCTCGGCATGGGAAGCGTGGATATTTTCTCGGATTTGAATCAAGACAGTTCTTACGCGGAAAAGAGTTTTGTCTTGCGTATTCGGTCAGGCGACGAGGACGCGGCGGAACGGATTAAAGATATTGAAATCAGCGTCGGCGGTCAGGATGATGATAAAATCGCGCAAGCCAAGACAGACGATGAGGGGAAAATTTTAATCGAAGTGGCGAACGCGGACAACGTCGAGGGATTTGAAGAAGTCGCCGGCTTTGACAGTTATCTGATTACGTTCCAAGCGTTGCGGGAGGGCTCGGCGTCCGTAACCGCGATATTGCGGGAAAAGGTCGATAAAGAGAGCGAAGAAAACAAAGAGACTGAAAATAATCAAGAAAATGAAGAGAGCGAAAAGCCCGCAATCAGCGCGGAAGCCGATTTCCATTTGACGGTCACGGCGAACGGATTAAATTTAAACAGCAAGATTGACGGCGAAAACAGCGGCGATATGGTTTTATATCAGGACGATGAGGACGGAAAAACAATCGAACTGTACGCGCAATCCGTAAACGATGAGGATTATACCGGACTGGGGAACTGGAAATTAAACGATCCCGAGGAGCGGGATTCTCAAGATTCTGAAAAAGACGGCGCGTTGACGCTGGAACAGGATGAGACGGCAAAAAATCAATGGAAAGTCACGGGCGGGAACGCGTGCGCCCGCAATCTGTCCGCCGTGTTTGAATATGATTATCATAAAGAGAATGGCGGACAGATCATCAGCCGGACGATTCCGATTCATGTGCGCGTTTTGGGCGATGTCGGACTGACGGACGGCGCGGAGCGTAGCGCGTATCGGCGGACGAAAGACCGGGAAAAGCTCATAGATGTTTCCAAAATCGCAAGCGACGAAAAGCCGTCCCCGCCGGGCGGATACGCGCTGGCGTTATATGAAACGCTGACGGATGATATGTTGAGTAAATTGCAAGTGAAAAATATCAAATTGACGCCGGTTTATCAAGATGAGACGGTCGGAAGCCCGGACGACTGTCCGTATGAAGTGAGCTTTGATCAAAATATCACGTCGTCGGACAAGAATTTCCAATATCGCGGCGGCGAATGGCGATCCAAGAGCGGCGACGATGCGTCATGGACAAATTGGGACGCGACGAAAATCAAGACGATTCGCGTCGATATGGATATATATTACGGCGACGCGGAGGCGGAAAACGCGGAAATTTATCACTTGTCAATGGACATGACGGATGTTCCCACGCATAAAATCAATTTTGACGCCAATGACGGGGAAGAATCCGGGAAAGACGGTTTCACAATGCCCGCGATCTGGAGCGGCGTAAATAAGGCCGTGACTTTGCCGGAATGCGCCTATGAACGGACAGGCTATCAGTTTATAGGCTGGTGGGTCGGCGGGAATCCCCCTGAAAACGCGGAGAATATCAGA
>CAJOFP010000191.1 GCA_905233795.1 uncultured Oscillibacter sp.
AACGCTGTTATTTGGCGATCCCGTGGGCGGCTGGCCGTCCATGATGTGCATGATTATGTTTCTGGGCGGCGTACAGTTATTTTCCATCGGCGTTCTGGGTGAATATATGGCAAAGACTTATCTGGAAGTCAAGCGGCGGCCTATTTATATTTTAGCCGAAGCGGGCGGCGACGCCGGTTTGAAAAATCAAGATACGCAAAATACGCGAAACGCGCAAAATACGCAAAATACGCGCAATCAAGCCGGACAAGCCCCGCGCAATCCGGGCAAAAATCAAGCGCAAAATCGCAATCAGGCCGGACAAGCTAATAATAATCAACTCCCGGACGCCCGCGAAATCGAGCGTATTATTCGGGAAATTGATAATCAATAAATTTTTAATTTTATTTTAGATTTTTATAATTTGATTTATAAAAATTCTCAACGCTTGACAGCTTTTTCCGGTTGCGCTATAATATGCGCCGTTAAACGGGGAAATATAAATAAAAAATATAAATCGTGTAATATCGCGTATATTGCGCGTATTGCGTAATGACGCATTTGAGGAGGATTTAAAAAAATTATGGCGATTAACAAGTATTATGACTCGGACTGTAATTTGGGCGTACTGGACGGAAAAACCGTGGCGATTATCGGCTTTGGTTCGCAAGGTCACGCGCATTCGGAGAATTTAGCCGAAAGCGGCGTCAATGTCGTCGTCGGACTGCGTGAGGGTTCCGGTCACTGGCAGAAAGCCGCCGATTTCGCCGCCAATCATGATAATTTTAAAGTCATGAGCGTGGAGGAAGCCGCCAAAGCCGGCGATATTATCATGATGTTGGCCCCGGATGAGTTACAGGGCGAAATTTACGCGAAGAGTATCGCGCCGTATCTGACCGAGGGCAAAACGCTGGCTTTCGCGCATGGATTTAATATTCATTTTAAAGTTATTCAGCCGCCGAAAAATGTTGACGTGATCATGATCGCCCCGAAAGGTCCCGGACATATCGTCCGCCGGACTTATATGGAGGGACAGGGCGTGCCGAGTTTAATCTGCGTCGAGCAGGATTATACCGGCAAAGCCAAAGAAACGGCGTTGGCGTATGCGTCTGGAATCGGAGCGGGACGCGCCGGCATTCTGGAAACGACATTCAAAGAAGAGACGGAAACGGATCTGTTCGGCGAACAGGCGGTATTATGCGGCGGCATTTGCGAATTAATCACAGCCGGTTTTGAAACGCTGGTCGAGGCCGGTTACGCGCCCGAAATGGCGTATTTCGAGACCTGTCACGAGATGAAATTGATTGTCGATTTAATCAACGAGGGCGGACTCGCTAAAATGCGCTATTCTATCTCCAATACGGCTGAGTACGGCGATTATCGCACGGGCAAGCGCTTAATCACGGAAGAGACCCGGAAAGAGATGAAGAAAGTTCTGTCCGAGATTCAGGACGGCTCTTTCGCGTCTGAATTTTTAACCGAAATGAGCGACAAGGGCGGACGCCGTGTGAAATTCTTAGCGCGCCGCCGTATCGCCGCCGGACATTTGATTGAGAAAGTCGGCAAGGAATTGCGCTCCATGATGTCTTGGCTGAAAAAATAATAAAAATAAAAATTTATTAAAAAACCCGCTGGGGACAGGGCTGTGATATGTCCTGTCCCCTTTGCGATATTATATTTTAATTTTAATTTTATTTTAAATAAGGGGCGGGCATATGAAAAAAAATATAAAAAATATAAAAAATATATATTATATTTGTTATATCACCCTGCTTGTCTGTATGATAATTTCTTTATGCGCCTGCGGGAAAAACGCGGCGGATAATGAAAATGAATCGGGAGAAAACGCGGATATAAATGCGGATGTAAATCCGGACGGAGAACCGGCAGAAACGGTCAACGAGGATTTGAAATTCAGATTGGACAGTTACGAGAGTTTTTTAGATGAATATATCAATTTTTTAAATCAATATCCGACGGCGGGCGATACGGAAACCATGCTGGCGGGGGCGTCGGATTATACGGCGCGTTATAATGATATTGTAGCGCGTCTGGATGAGATAGATATAAGCGGCATGTCCAACGCCGATTTGGAATATTATATCGCTGTCAACGCCCGTCTGACGGAAAAATTTAACGCGATCGCGGCGAAAATGAATGAAATGGCCGCGCTGAAATAATAATAAATAATAATAAATAATAATAAATAATAATAATAGATTATAAAGCCGGGGCGGGCGTTGTCCCGTCCTGATATAATTTATAAAAAAAGTTAGCGTATAATAACCCAAAGGGGGATTGGCGTGGAGCGATATAAAATCACGGGTATGAGTTGCGCGGCGTGCGCGGCGCGGGTAGAGAAAGCGGTATCGAAAACGCCGGGCGTAAAGTCTGTAGCGGTGAATTTGCTGACAAACTCAATGGGCGTAGAGGGTACGGCGGACGCGGCGGAGATTGTCGCGGCGGTGGAGAAAGCCGGATACGGCGCGGCGTTGGAGAATCGCGGCGCGGGTACGGGAAACGGCGGCGCGAATACGGGAAGCGCGGGCGTCAGTCGGGAGGATGAATTTCAGGATCGGGAAACGCCGATATTAAAACGGCGGTTAATTTTCTCATTGGGATTTTTAATTATTTTAATGTATTTCTCAATGGGGCATATGATGTTTAAATTGCCGTTGCCGGGATTTTTTGAAAATAATCATATAGCGATGGGATTGACGCAATTATTATTGGCTGTAACAGTCATGATAATTAATCAGAAATTTTTTATCAGCGGATTTAAAAGTTTATGGCGCGGCGCGCCCAATATGGACGCTCTGGTGGCGCTGGGATCGGCGGCGGCGTTTATATACAGCGTCGGCGCGTTGTTCGCCATGACGGACGCGCAAGTCCGGGGGGATTTAATTTCCGTGGAATCATGGATGAACGAATTTTATTTTGAATCGGCGGCCATGATTTTGAGTTTAATCACAGTCGGAAAAATGCTGGAAGCGCGGTCGAAAGGCAGGACTACAGACGCGATAAAAAGTTTGATAAAATTAAGACCCGAAACGGCGGTGATTATCCGGGACGGAAAAGAAATGGAAATCCCGGTGGAACAGGTGAAAACCGGCGATATATTTATCGTAAAGCCGGGGGAGCATATCCCGGCGGACGGCGTGATTGAATCCGGGACAAGCGCGGTCAACGAATCGGCGTTGACGGGGGAAAGCGTTCCTGTAGACAAAAAGCCGGGGGATTTAATATCAGCGGCGACGGTGAATCAATCGG
>CAJOFP010000192.1 GCA_905233795.1 uncultured Oscillibacter sp.
AATTAATTTCTATACTCTTATTATAACTGGATAAATCCAATGCGTCAAGCGATTTTTAAAAAATATTTTGGATTTTACCGATATTTTTTAAAATAAAAATGGAACTATCCAGATTAAATTGCGTGATAAAACGCCGGTAAAATTTCGCGTCTATGCGCTATATCCGGCGTTAGTCTTCGTCAAGATAATTTTTCCCAAACTGTCGGCGAAATTCAGCGACCGTCCAGCCCTGTTCTTTCATTGCTTTTCTCTGGCCGTATTCATGTAATCTTCGGGCGGTATCCGGACTTCTGTGAGCCGCGCTGGGATCGTTGATGTGACATCGGTTATGACAGAGTAAGACGGTCAAACCGAACTTTTCTGATTTCGCCCGGTACGCGCCGGAGAATATATGATGAACATCCAGAGAATCTGACATCCCGTTTCCGCCGCAGAGCCAACACTTCGGATGTTTTGAGTCCACGCTGTCCACACTTATTCCGCCTCCGAATTTTCAACCGCGTTTTCCGCTGTCTCACTGATGACATATAATTCTCCGTCTTTGTTCCGTCTCAGAGCGTCATCCATGCCCCAGCATTTCACATAGTTTTCCAAGGCATACGGACCACAGTCCGGCGGTTCTATACTTTCCCCGCAACCGTTTTGAATACAGCGATAACCCGTATTCATTCCAATATCCTCATCCGCCCACCAGTGTTCAATAATTAAATCCGGGTATTTCGCGGACAGCTTTTTGATAATCGGTTCGGGATTCGCCCACGCTGTGCTGAACACAATCGTGTCGTCGTCAATCCGATCCAGATCGTAACTGTTCCATTTCGTTCCCCAGTTTTCCACGCGCCAGTCATACCATGAGCTGTGTCCGTATTTGATAATATTATCCAGATATTTCAGACCAAGCTCTTCCGCTTCTCTCAACGTCATGCCGTGAGCTTCCGCCTCTTCTTCCAGTGAACGACAATTCTGAAAGACTGCGGAACGGGCTATCATAACCCGGAAAATCGGACGACATATTCTGTTTACCTCGCGGGCGATACGCGTAAACGCGGCTTCAATAGCGATATTTTCTTTGGAGCCGCTGTCCATATTCAACGCTTCAGGCATGGGGATAATTTTCTGGAAGTCAAAATACTCAACGCCGTTTTCGTCCATGCCATAAAGCGGCAGATTTCCGATTCCACGCGTTTTCACAATATTTCTTACATGATTCGGCATATTGAAATCCTCCTAAATTTTTATTCATGTAAGCCCCATAGAAGCGTTTTTACGTCCGCTTATGATGAAATATATACGAGACGACCGAAAAACGCCGTATGGGGCTTATAAAAACTTCATTTCATTAACTGACGCGATTTCAGCGTCTGTTTCTTGACCTAATCTCTCGGCTCCTTAAATTCAACCGTAACGGGCATTTTCCAGTCATCCGTAGCTGAACTCAAAATCGCGTCGCAGAAAGCAACGGCCACGGCGTTTTGAAACTTTCTTGTACGAATCTGATGCAGAACCGCCGCTTTGAACTCGTCTTGATGTTCCTGAATGGCCTCTGTGATACACTCTTTGATCGTCTTTTCTACGGCTCTTTTCACAAGCCAGTCAATATACGGAGTCGTGTTCCATCCTCTGTTACTGATTTCCCCGGTTTCTTTATCTACTTTCAAATCCAAGACATCGCCAATCGACCGGCGAACCAGTTTCTCCGGGTCTCCCAACGCGCTGACTATAGCGGCTTTCACCACTTCCTGAACCGCGCTGGCGATATACTCCTTGCTGACGCTGGTCTGAACCTGCACAATATCGTTGTTTTCCATTACCTGATCCTCCTTCTAAAAATTCGCAAAATCTCAGAGATATTTAATCAGCTTTCCGACTTCGCAATCCGCTTTCACTTTTTCCAGCCGACGCTTTGACTGTTCCGCCGTCTCCAAATCATCCGTATCCATATCAATCACTTCAACAGAATCTTTCGCGCATGACGCGAATACGCCGCTGACTGTCCCAGCCTCAACGACAATCACAACGCGGTTTGTCCGTTCTTTTTCGATCATCATTTCGCTCCTTTTCTGATTTGCTTATATCAGAACGTATAATAACTGTACGTCCGCAAGGTCGCCTCGCCGATTTCGTAGCGATCATCCCGAATCGCTTCCAAAAGTCCGGTGTCAACATTTTCCGCCAGACCGCTTTCTATAATATCGCTTCCGAAGAATCCCCAGCATGAATCGACTTCAACCCATTTTATATCGTCGTCGTTGCCGTCATTTTTATCCGCCTTGTACAGGGCGTATCCGTAGACATCGCCGGTCAAATACTGGTCATAGGCTTCCACGTCGATCTTCATGTAATCCAAGGCCCGTTTCCGCCAGTTCGTCTCATCCGCGCATAAATCATTTATAATTTTCTCTTTCAGGGCGACAATCCAGCCGACCTGCCCAGCGTCAAACTCATCATCATACGGATAAACCCGCGCCCCGCATGACATTGTGATTCCGCTGTGTTCATATAACCAAAGAGGCATCCATTCCGCATACGGTTCCATAAGCGTCATGCAATGTATAATGGTCAAGTCATCCAGAATGAACTCAACGACGCCGCTTTCAGTAAGAGCCTCATATTCCAGACACTCGCTGGCGTCGCTGTTCCCGATGACAGTCCGCAGATAATACGTCTCGTAAACATCAATCAGTTTCGGATTTTCGTCGTTCGGGGCCAGCCGGATTCCTTCCAGCTTTCCGCCTTTCGCGGCGGCGTAAATTTCGTCATAGGGGACGTTTTCCCGGACGAGCCGTCTCCAGAACGCTTCCGGATCGGCGTCGCCGGTTTTATCGCCAAGCGTATACCGGCTGTGCCAACAGGCCATGATGTCGATATTATCTTCCTGTTCTCTCGGATTCTCCGGCTCGCTGTCCCGCTGAATATGAACGCAATACCGCTTGCCGTCGTTTTCCCACTTAATCGTGTTGTCGTCATACAAATTCAACGCCGGTTTCTTTTCTCTCAGTTTGAGCATTTTCAATTTCCCCTTTCAGTTTTCTTGACTGTCATTATCATCCGGCCATCCCTCACACAGAATCGAGGACGGATGTTGCCATTCGCATAACATAAACAATCTTTCAGCGTATCGCGTGTCAATACCAGCGTTTACGCACTCTTGCACAAAATCATCTCCGGTGTAGCAACAGGACAAAATATTATCAATTTTTTCATCATCCTGAACCGCTTCATCCATCGGAATATCATTCAAATGCTTTGAAAATCATACATTCGTCTCCGACAGTATAATGAAACAGATCATCCATGATTTCCCCGGCTTTCAGTCTTGCCCGGAGTTGCTTTTTAGTCATCGTCGATCTCCTTTTCCCCGGATAACCATAACAGACATTCCGCCTCGGTTTGAAATTCCTCAACCCACGCGTCACCGCCGCTGTTATCAATCCCGACAAACAAGCCGTCAGACTGATAAATAAAACGTCCGATCGGTACCGCAAAAGCGTTTTTATCAAGAATCTCCACCACGCCGCTTCCTACTGTGCCGAAGCCGAATACTGCCGCCTGTACCATGTTTCTCTCCTCCGTTGTCTTCTTCATTTCCATGCGCTTTCCCGCGCAAAAATCAAATTCCAGTCCATTATACCCCATGGTCCCGCTCAAATACAATCATTTTTGCCCCGCCGGGCCTTCAAGCCGCTTCCGGAAGGAGGAAGGGCCGTAAAAAAGCCCGGCAGCATCAGCCGCCGGGCTTTGAATAAACTTATATTTACCAGTATCTTCTCACGCACAGGAACTTCATGTATTTTCTGTACCAGGAGAGAGAGTCGATCACGATGCCTCTCTTTGTGTTGGCAGCATGACAGATCTTGTCATTGCCGATATACATGGTCACATGGCATGCATAGTTGGAACTTCCACCAAGCGTGTTAAAGAAGATCAGATCGCCGGGCTTCATGTCCTTCTCACGGATAGCTTTTCCGCTTCCGTGCATCTGGTCACCGTGCATCTGTTCATCCGCTGTTCTGGGAAGCGTAATGCCAAAATGCAGATAGCACGCATAGCAGAAGCCCGAACAGTCGGCCCCGTTATACGGATCCGTTCCGCTCCATTTATAGGGACGTCCCACGAACTTCTGGGCGTAATTGGCAATCGAAGCGCCTACCGTCAGCTTGGTCCTCTTTGTGACAACGCCCTTCGCATTGATCACATAGCTGTAGCCGCCGGCTGTTATGGTCGTATTCACCGCCATCGCTCCGCTGGAATAAAAATAGAACTGTTTTCCGTTTATCGTCTGCGGACCGACGACCATTTTCCCGCTGCCGTTAAAATAGTAGATCTTACCGTTTATGGACAGCGTTGCTTTTTTGACCATCTCACCGTTTATATTAAAACCGTAGATCACATTCTTATACTTCAGTCTCTGTGACTTCAGTGCGGATCCGTCCTTGGTAAAGTAGTAGATCTTCCCCTTTGAGGAGACCATCCTGGAGGTAAACTTTTTACAGGTGGTTCTGTCAAAGTAATACAGCTTTCCCTTGATCGTTACAAAGCCTTTGACAAAGGCTCCGCCCGATCCGGCATAATATGTCCCGTTGTTTAACCAGGTATTTCTGATAACACGTCCCTTAGCATCCGTCCGGTAATAACGTTCGTTATATTTGACCGTAGCACTGCGCTGAAGCTTTCCTGCTCCCACGGAAAAATAGTATCTGACGTTATTGATCGTTTTCAGGCCTTTGAGCCTGGTACCTTTTTTGCCGACATAATAGTCTTTATCGATCCATTTGTTCTTATCGAGAATGCCGTTGTCATTAAAATGATACCATTCACCGCCGATCTTTTTCCAGCCTGTGACGACCTCTCCTTTTTGCATATACGATGTGAGTCCGGAAGGAGATGTCACCCACTCCGCATGGGAAGCGGCTGCGCTCATCAGGACGAATATG
>CAJOFP010000193.1 GCA_905233795.1 uncultured Oscillibacter sp.
GGAAGCTGGGACGGCGATTACGACCCGGAAATCTATGATCCGACTATTCCACGCGGTTCGGCGACGTATACGCCCAATACTTCCGGGGGAAGCGGCGAATCCGGAGGCGATTCCGGTGGAAGTTCCGGCGGCGATTCGGGGAGCGGAAATTCCGGCTATACGGAACCGCCGCCGCCGGCTGAACCGGTGAGTAATGCCGGCGGAAGTTCCGGCGGCAATTCAGACGGCAATTCGGGAAACGATTCCGGGAGTAATTCTGGAAATTCGTCCGAGTATGTGGAACCGCCGCCGCCGGCTGAACCCGTGAATAACGCCCCCGACGACTGGACCAGCGATTTATGGGATAATTAAAATCTTGATTTTATATTTTACCCTGTCCCCCTTTCTATAAGCCTTTCTATAAGTAAGAGAGGGGGACGCGAAAATCAAAATAAGGATGAAAAAATATATGGATAATCGTGAAAAGAGCATGGAAAAATTAGTGGCGCTGTGCAAGGGACGCGGTTTTGTGTTTCCGGGCAGTGAGATTTACGGCGGATTGGCGAACAGCTGGGATTATGGCCCGCTCGGCGTGGAGTTGAAAAATAATATCAAGCGGGCGTGGTGGAAAAAATTCGTGCAGGAAAATGATTTAAACGTCGGATTGGACGCCGCGATTTTAATGAATCCCAAAGTCTGGGTGGCGTCCGGGCACGTCTCGACGTTTAATGACCCGTTGATTGACTGCAAGTCCTGTAAAATGCGCCATCGGGCGGATAAGTTAGTCGAAAATTACGCGAAAGAGAATAATTTAAATAATATTATCGTCGAATCCATGACGCAGGAGGATTTGGTAAAATTTATCCGGGAAAATCAGGTTCCGTGTCCGGGCTGCGGCAAGAGTGATTTTACGGATATTAGAAAATTTAATTTGATGTTCAAAACCCATCAGGGCGTCACGGAAGATACGGCGAATGAGGTATATTTAAGACCGGAAACCGCGCAGGGAATATTCGTGAACTTCCCGGCGATTCAGAGAACGACAAGACGCAAATTGCCGTTCGGGGTATGCCAAGTGGGCAAATCGTTTAGAAATGAAATCACGCCGGGGAATTTTATATTCAGAATCCGGGAATTTGAGCAAATGGAACTGGAATTTTTCTGCAAACCCGGCACGGATTTGGAATGGTTCCAGTATTGGCGCAAATTCTGCCATGACTGGTTAATTAATTTAAATATCCGGGAGGAAAATTTAAGATTGCGCGATCACACGCCGGAAGAGTTGGCGTTTTACTCGAAAGCCACGACGGATTTTGAATATTTATTCCCGTTTGGCTGGGGCGAATTATGGGGCGTGGCTGACCGGACGGATTATGATTTGAAACAGCATCAGGAATTTTCCGGACAGGATTTAGGCTATTTTGACCCGGATGACAATCAGCGTTATATTCCGTATGTAATCGAACCGTCGCTGGGCGCGGATCGCATGACATTGGCGATTTTAATCGAAGCCTATGACGAGGAAAAAATTTCGGACGGTAAAAAAGAAGATACCCGTAATGTCATGAGATTTCACCCGGCTGTCGCGCCGTATAAAATCGCCGTATTGCCGCTGTCTAAAAAATTAAGCGAACAGGCGCGGGAATTAAAACAGGATTTATCTAAATACTGGATGACGGATTTCGACGAGACGGGCAGTATCGGCAAACGCTATCGCCGCGAGGACGAAATCGGGATCGTGACACGATGGAACAGGTCAGAATCCCGGTTCAGGATTTGCGGGCGTATTTTACTGAAAAACTGGCGTATTAATTATTATAAAAAATAAAAACCCTTCCCCCTGTCCCCCTTCCCTTTCAGGGACGGGGGAACGTGAAAATTGAAAAAGTCCCCCCTGAAAGGGGGGATTTAGGGGGGTATTTTTGCTTAAAAATTTTATAAAAATTTTGATAAATAAAGCGTGAATGATATGACAGATAACACGCGAAATCAAGCGCGCATAAATACAGAGCGCAATAAAACGCGATACAACGCGCAAAACGCGAATTATACGCCGAACTGGTCAGCGGATTCCATGCGGGGAAAGACCGCGTGGAACGGAAAGCCGTCCACATGGCGTCCGCCGTCGTCCCGTTCGGATCGCCCGGATACGCTGCGCGGTCAGGTAATCCCGCCGCGTATGCGGGACGGCGCGAATTATAATTATAACGGCTATAACGGCGCGAATCAGGCGCGAAATAATTATAATAATTTAAATAATAATAATAATTTAAATATCCCGTATTATAATTATCAAAACGACGCGGCGACGCGTCGGGAGATAAAGCCGAACCCGGAAAAAATCGAAGAGCGTCGGCGGGCTCGCGCCGAGAGATTGCGCGTGATTTTGGGGATTTTAAAAGCGCCTGTAAATTTTATCGCGTTTTTATTTCAATTCTTACGCGATAAAATCAAATTACACGCGGCGCGGATACGGGCATTAAAAGCGCGGGAACAGGAACAAGTAAACGCCTTTCCCGTGTGGTTTCGTCATGTTTTATTTATTTTATTATCGCTTTGCCTCGGCGCGGCGGTGACGGCGGCCATGGAATCCGTCTGCGCCGGATCGTCCGGGAAAATGCGGACATGGGCGTTAAAATACACGGATAATTTTATGCTGACGGCGGTTTTATACGCCGTGATTGCCTGTCTTGTCGGCGCGTTATCTGATCGCTTATGGCTCGGCGGCGCGCTTGTGTCGCTGGCCGCGCTCGCTTTGTCGCTGACGGATTATTTCAAACAGTCTATAGACGGCGCGCCGCTGGTCTTGGCGGATTTCGGTCTTGCCGACCGCGCCGGAGCCGTCGCCGATATAGCCGGTTCTTTATGGCCGCCGGGCATTTTCTGGCAGGCGGCTCTGGATTTGTTATTCTGCGTGATTTTTATATTTTATTGCGATTCTATAATTAAAACGCGCAACGGCGCGCATAAAATCAGACCCCGTGTCGGACGCGTGATTCTGTCGGGGCTTATCTGTCTGTTTTTGATTTCCGGTTCCTGCGCGGGCATTGTCGGCGATTTGTTCCAAGTGGATGTGATTACCCGTCTTGACCCGGTGTCCAGTCATAATACTTACGGGCTGACTGTCAGCCTGTGGCGGGATCGGGTGTTGCGGGACAAGAAACCGCCGGAGGGATACGGCGCGGATTTTATGCGCGGCGTATTGCGTCGCATTGACAATTTATTGACGGCGCCGCCGGATAATAATAATTATAATAATCTTGATTTAAATTATAATAATAATTTTAACGCGATTTACAATCCGTCTTATAACGCGCCCTACATAACGGATGATGATTATAATAATTATAATAATAATGATTATAACGGCGAAGATAATTTAAATTTAGATTTAGATTTAAATTTAGACGCGCAAAAAAAGCCCAATGTGATTGTGATTTTATCTGAAAGTTTTTTCGATATGACAAAACTGCCCGGCGTCGGTTATGACAGAGACCCGCTGGAAAATTATCACGCTTTACAATCGGAAAGTATCAGCGGGCGTTTTTACTCGCATTATCTGGGTTACGGCACCGGATATATCGAAATGGCCATGCAGACCGGATTGTCCGGGCCGGATTTGGGCGCGGCGACAAATATTTGCTTCATGGACGATAATATCTATAAGCGTCTGGATTCGCTTCCCGAACAGTTCACGAAAACCGGGGAGTATAAAGCCGAAATGCTTCACGGCTATGATAACTCGCTGTATAATCGAACTGTCACTTATCCGTTGTTGGGATATTCTAAAATTTTATTCGAGAAAGATTTATTAAATCTTGATTTGCCGTTCGGGGGCAGTCAGTTCGCCGGATATTATTTACGGGACGATTATTTATTTACGGCTTTGACGGAAGAATTAAAAGCCGTGAATCAGACCGGACAGCGCGGCTTTTTCTATGTAATTACAATGGGCAATCATCAGCCGTACAGGGCCGATAAATGGGAAAGTGAAATCAAAGCCTCCAGCAGATTATTAAACGCGTCCGAAATCGCTATTTTAGAATCGGGCTTGGAAGGCGTCGTGAAAGCCGATCAGGCGCTTGGCGGATTGATCGAAAATCTGCGCGCATATCCCGAACCGACTATCGTCGCGTTTTTCGGCGATCATCGGCCTAATTTGGTCATGCCGGACGGCGAAAATGTATATACCCATTTGGGCATGATCCCCGGAAGCGATATAACCGCGTGGACGCCTGAACAAATCGGCGAAATTTATTCCACGGATTATTTAATCTGGGCGAACGATCCGGATTTATTACAGGGACAGGCCGGGACGACGCGTCCCAGCGGGGTTTTGTCTCTTGGCGCGGATATTTTGAATCTTACCGGACAGCCCGTTTCCAGATATTGGGCTTTATTGAAACAAACGGCGCGGGTGCAATTAGTCGGCGCGGATATATATTTCGTGGACGGGCAGGGCGTGTCTTACCGGCGCGAGGCCGACGCGCATTTGTCCGCAACGGATCAGGAGTTATTATATCTGCGCGAATGCGTATTATATGACGCGATTTACGGCGAACAGGCCATCACGCGGGAAATGTCCCAGCCGCCGCCGGGATGAACCCGACAAATCCTGAATTTTATTCCTTGTCCCCCTTAAAAAATTTCAAAAAATCGCGGGAAATGAAGTGATATTCTTGTCTGATTTGATTCAAATAAAAAAAGAAGTCCATATATTTATCGCGTCGTCACTGGTGGAACTGGACGAACCGCGTCAGGAACTGGCGCGATTATTTGAGACATTCAATAATATT
>CAJOFP010000194.1 GCA_905233795.1 uncultured Oscillibacter sp.
CGACCGCCACGCCCACGCCGACCGTCACGCCCACGCCCACCCCGATCCCGATAGTGGAAAATCCGACAATCTATATTTATGAAGACGGTCAATTACTCTTTTCAGCCAAGCGAAATGAAATTTCCTTTGTCCATGACATACTCGAGAAAGAGGAAGAGAAAATTGACATGGATATAGGAAGACCGGATACGGAAAACATGGCTTTCATGGTAGGCGCGTCAACTTATGTTGTGTACGATTGGAAAGACTGTTACGGTATGTTCATGGATTGGACCGGAAATATAAAACCGCTGTTCGATCCGGTATACATCGACGAGTTTGAAGAAAGTCTGCTGGATAATTATAAAGACGAAGATTACAGAAGAGAAAATCATATAGAAGATGATTACAAGTATTATGATGAGCATGGTCAACTGTATCAAGATGATGGTAGTCATGCTTATTGGTATGATAAGCAACGTAATCACTGGTATTATAATGAGTATGATTACGAGGATTATGAATATTTTAGAGACAGATAGAGCCGTTTCAAATCCACGCGAGCCGATTCCGTGACGGCGTCAGGATTTTCACGCGAATTTAACGCTTGCTTTATGGAACGGAAAAGCGTATGATATAAAAATAAAAATTTTTCATGATAATAAAATATAGATAATAATATAGATATGTTTTTTGACAGGGGGAAATTGTAAAAATGCGGAAACGGATGTTCGCGGCGCTGATATGCGCGGCGTTTTGCGCGTGTATATGCGGCGTCTCCGCCCGCGCCGCGTCGGACGGCTGGTATTATGTAGACGGCGCGGAATCTGTCGCGTCGGCGGATGACGCGGGCGCGAACCCGTGGGCGGAGCCGCAAAGCCGCGTGAGGCTGTCGGACACGATGTATTTTGACACCACGCGGAATATGTTCGCCTATCCGGTGCGGGATACGGATATGGAAGCGTATTCCAACGTGGCGGACGGCATGATCACGGGGGCGACCGTGTCGATTTCGGGAAGCGCCGGCCTCCTGCTGACCCTTTACCGGGGCGGGGAGATTATCGAACTCAGTTCGGATGTGAATTATATCAGCGATACGGGCGACTATCTCGTGACGGCGAAAGCCGGGGGCGTCGACGAAACGCTGTTTCATTTCAAGATCGTGGGACGCACCGCCAGCATTCCGGGCGGCTATTCCCTGCCGGACGGGTTTTATATGCAGGACGCCACGCTGAACGACGAGGATGTTTATTACGATTACGCGTATATCGACATGGACGAGGACGGGCAGTATCATATAGAATATATCTGCGGCGCGACGATGATGACTTATACGCTGGATACGCTGGTTGACAATACGCCGCCGGAACTGACGCTGGAGGGCATACAGGATAAGCGGGGACGCTTTCACAGCGCGGTGGACGTGTTCAGCTCCGAGGAGATTTCCCGCGTGACGCTTACGCGGAACGAAATGCCCGTGGATTTCCCGTCCAACGGGCATATCGCCGAAAGCGGGCTTTATACGCTTCAGGCGTATGACATGGCGGACAATTCCACAAGCGTGCAATTTACGATTTTAATCTATTTCAACGCGAACAGCATTATATTTTTTGGTTTAGTCCTCGCTTCCGTCGCTGTCGTCTGGTTCTATATTTTTATCAAGCGTAAGCGGCTGAAAACGTATTAAAATTTTAAAACGCGCTGTCACGCGATAAAAAATAAAAAAAATAAAAACGCGGAGAGGCAGGTGGTAAAACGTGGAAGAAGTAATGGAGGGTATCGGCAAAGGTCTGGACGCTATAGTCGGTTTTGTTACCAAAGGCGTGGAAAGCGCCTTGTCGTCCGTACTGGAAACGATTCTGGAAGCGACGCTTTATAAAGCGCTTTATCTGGTCGAAGTCGCCCTGTGTAAAATCATCGGCGTACTGGATCAAATGTTTCAGGTGTTCGCCGGCATCACAAAAGTCACTTATAACGGGGAAAAAGATTATCTTTTGAATATCTTTTTCACAAACAGCACGGTCAGCAACGTCTATTTCGGTATGGCCATGATCGGCATGGCGATGTGCTTTCTGTTCGCTATGATCGCCGTGACGCGCAAACTGTTTGATTACAGCGGAACCGTCCAGCAGTCTCTGGGACAGATACTCACCGTCATGATCCGCAGTATTATCACGATATTCGGCATGAGCGCCGTTATGATTATCGTATTGAACGCGTCAAATATTTTAATGCAGCAGATTAATTATATATTCAGCGACGCGAAAAATCTGGATATTCCGGTGAAAATGGTCTACACGGATGAACAATTCGCCCTTATGGGGCGCGTGTTTAACACGATTGGCAATTATTCTTTGAATCCGTCCAAATCCAACCGTTATAATGTAAATATGTGTTTCAATGAAATCCGCTCGGATTTGAACAATCTCCAAAGGCAGGGCGTATTTCGATATTATTATGAAATGGACACGGATGAGAGTGGAAATCCAAGAGTTTCATGGCAGTCGCAATTACAGAAAATCGTGAACGCCGCGCCAAGCTTAACCAGAGACGTAAGTCTGGACGTGCCTTATGACGCGCTGTCCTCGGCGATACTGGAGACAATGGACATTCTCGCCAAAAACGCGTCATTCAAACCGTTGAAAGAATTTTCACGCATGGCGCCAAACGGCACATCCGTTCCGCTGGATCGTTACGTCTTTTTGATAGGCACCATGCGCGCCGCGAATCAGGATACTTATAACGCGAATCCGTCTTTTGACGATCCTGTCCGCGGCCCGTATTATCTGGGCTCGAAATCCTATGGCGATCTCGATACCGTCAAAGGGGATTTCAGTATCAGTATGCGCAAGATGGATTATATCACCGTTTATTTCGCGTCCGTCGCGCTGATTTTCGATCTTGTGCTGATTATTTTAAACTGTGTGGCCCGCATTTTCAATATGCTGCTGTTATATATCATCGCGCCGCCGATTCTGGCCATACAGCCGCTGGACAACGGCGGAAAAACCAGACAGTGGATGACCGCCTTTATCGTGCAGGCGTTCAGCGTATTCGGGACGGTTATTTCCATGCGTTTACTGTTAATCTATCTGCCGATTATCGCGGACTCGAAATTAGTATTGTTTGACAGCGTAACCGTCAATTTCTTAGGCAAACTGCTTTTGATTTACGGCGGTTTCGAGACGGCGAAGAAATCCAGCGGCCTGTTGACGGGCATTCTCGCCGACAACGCCGGCATGCAGTCG
>CAJOFP010000195.1 GCA_905233795.1 uncultured Oscillibacter sp.
TCCCCGCATAGCGATAATATTCCCGTTCGGGATTCCCATAGATTCGCAAATAGCAAGTCCATCATGCGTGGGCAATATCCGGGGATATAATCGAATCAAATCCAGATTTTTAAACTCGCTGAAAATACGCAATTCTTTCGCGCCGATTGTCAATAAAATGCGCTCATTTCGCGTATTTTCAGACAAATATCGCGCCGCTTCACGCGTATTCGAGACCATTTCTATAAAATCCCGATATTTTATTATAATATCACTCTCATCCAGAACCGCCGGACGCGATAAACGCCGGTAAATTACTCCCGTTTCCGCGCACGCCGCCCGTATATTCCGTGTCGCTTCCGCCGCATATGGGTGCGTCGCGTCTACACAAATCAACGCGTTTTCCCGCAATAACGCCGCCATTTCCGCACAATTCCGCCGCCCGACGTATACTTCTATCCCGGATTTCTCCCCTTGCGCTTCCCGTCCATATTCCGTCGCCACGCTGACCGCTACCGGGATTCCCAAGTCCGACAATAAATACGACAGTTTCCGCCCCTCAGTTGTCCCGCTAAAAATGAAAATTTTTTTCATAAAAAATAATCTCCCTAAATCCCTTTTACTTATTATTTAATAAATATTTAATAAATATTTATTAAATAATAATAAATCTTTTCGCTCATTGGCACATGAAAGAGCCCGGATCAAATTGATGAAATGATAAAATTCCGTCAACTCGATCCGGGTCTTTCGGATTGCGTTTAGATTTTATTTTTTGTGTCTTTGCTGATGTCTTTTGTCTTAGTGGGAGCCATTCCGCCGCTCGATCTGGGGGACTTCGTCTCGCCTTTATTGGCGTTGGCCTTTTCTTTCTTTTGATCGCTCATATTCATTCACCCGCTTTTTTAATTTATATCAACGCGCCCTGTATTATATAAATATTTATATTATATTACAGGGCGGCGTTATAGATTATAATAGATTGATCACCACTGGGGATCGTCGTAAGGCGTGGAGGCGAAACCGCGCGTCCGCAAATCGCTGATTATTTTATCCAATTCGACGCGGAAAAAGTTTTTGAAGAAGTCCATATCGCCAAAAAGTTTGACCGCTGTGGGGCTGATCGCGTAATATGCGCGTATAAAAAGCCGTCCATACCATGTTTCGGCAAGCGTCTCATCGCGGAAACGACGTAACGTCCAAACTTCAGGGCAGTCATAAGAACCATATACGGACGTGGCGATATAACAACCATGTGGAGAACCGGAAGATTTAGGCGTCGGCGTCGCCGTACCCGGAACGGGCGTGGGCGTACCTGAAACCGGCGTAGGCGACGGCGTACCCGGAACAGGCGTGGGCGTCGTTTCCGCGTCCTGTACGGTAACACGCGCCTCAATCGGGATTTGCAGGGATTCAGGGATCAAGTCTCTCCAATCCTCCCGGCTTCCCCATTCGGAATCGCTGTCGAATTTTAACATTTCCCGATTGGGAACCAGAATACCGTGTATGACAGTTGTCCCGGCGGATACGCCGTAAACGCCGTTGGAATAGTCAATCTCGACGATATTTCCGTTATCGCTGGAAAGCCATTCCGCCACAAGACCGTTTACGCCCTGTATAACGGGCTGTACCTGTACCAGTTCGCCGGTCGGAATCGTGAAATTAAAATCCGTGTCGCCGCCTTGAGATTGGGATTGATACGCGCTTAAAATCTCAATCGCTTCCGCGTCAAACTGTCTGGAAAGCGTCTGACCGTCCCGGAAAATTTCATTTTCGCTATTATTTTCAAGAACCGCGCTGACAGTCGCGTTTATTATGCCCATGCCGCTGTTATCAATATGCCATATTTCATCGGGAATTTCCAGAGCGATTATGATTTTTGTCTGTTCCCCGGCGTTTAAAGCGGGCATTTCGACGCTTCCAAGCGCGCTTTCATCCGTCTTGACAGTAAATAACACGTTTTCAGACGGCATATTGCCTATATTCATTATATCCGCGCTATAAATCCGCGTACCGGGATTGATGCGCCGTTTTGAATATCCAAAAGCGCTTCTTTTTTCAAATCTATATCCGCAGTCGCGCCGTCATATTCCGCTGTAATCGCTATATTTTCCGCGTCCGGCGTTTCCATATGCGCCGTTACGCTGACGGACACGCCGCCCGGAATAAATTTATCATAAACCGCTTCCCCGGCGTCTTCGCCGTTGATATAAAATTTCACGGCGACGCCGTTTTCATCAACGGGCAAAGTCTCCAATCCGGTATTTTTTAACACAGCGCTAACGGCGATTATATCACCCGTTTTCGCGTAAAGATTGTCTACAGAGATAATATTATCCAGCTCAATATGACTGAACGGCGTATGCGTCACTTGAATCATGCTGTTTTTTACTACATTTTCGCCGTCGGATTCTTTTGATCTCTCTAAGATTTCCTGTTTACCGGCGACCGTAAAAATTTTGCCGTCATACGCAATCGCGCCAAGACCCGTATAAAATACATTTTCACCGCCGTCCGTCAAAGCAATCGGCGCGGACCACGCCGCTTCTTCCGGTTTTCCGTCGTCTGGATTTTCTTCTTCGTTTATATCTATATCCGGTTCATCCGTCGCGTTGAGAACCGCCGCGTAAATTTCACAGCCGTCCTGATTGTCAGACGCGCTCCAAAGCAGATAAATACGCCCGTCGGGATCGACAAACGCGTCAAAATCCGTCAGACTGCCGCAATCGGCCGCAATATCCGCGCTTATATCTTCCGTCACAGCCGGAATAATCGCGCTTCCTTTACTGTCGGGCGCGTCCAGCGTCACTTCGGGCTTTGTCACGCGTAAAATATAATATTCGTTGTCTCCGTTCGTGACTTTTTCATAAAATTCATTGCGTATAAAATAGCTGATATTGAGATAACGAATCGCGCCGCGTTCGCTGTCTTGGCTCTTTTCGCCGTAAAACAAATAGGTATTGTTTTCGGAACGGGCGAATTGAGGCAGGGTATAACTTCCGCTTTCCGGCGTAACGCGGATAATATGGGAGAAGCTGTTCTCAGAGAAATTATAGATTTGTAAAAATACGTCTCTGTCGTCTGAAGTATTTAACAGACCGTCCCAGTCCACTGTATAGGCATACAAAGCAAGTCCGTTATAGCCAATCGCGCCGCTGTCGATTACGCGGGGCGTCTCGCCGCTGGAATCGTCAAGACGCGTGTCAAGACTGCGTTGACCGTACCAGTTGATTTTATAAGATTCCAGATAATCCTGTAATTCCTGTTCGTATTCTTCAGGGGTCTGGTTTTCTTCGGGCGGGAATAAACTTTTCCAATAATCCCCAATATCTTGCAATTCCTGTTCGGAGTAATCGTCGCCGGTATTGCGCCACACGCCGGTTTTGCCGTCTTGATTATATTGATAAAACAGATAAGCAATGGAAGAATAAGCGGCGCCAAGATCGGTCAAAGCGTCCAAATCGACAAATTCGGTTTTAGAATAATATAAAATTACGCGTCCCGTCTCGGGATCAAAAGCGGCTTTCGGCATGAGATCGGCGGAGAAATCCTCATCCGTCGTATGGGTCAGCGTTTCGACTTCGCCGAATGCGCGGCTTGAAATATCAAAAAACGCGGCCTGAATATTCATCGCTTGGAGCATATCTTCCAATGTCGCGTCGTCGGGCAGGGGCTGATCGGCGGAGGACCACGCGACTAAAATCTGACCGTTGCCCAAATCCTGCGCCGTGGGATATTCGTCCGGCGTGCCGTCATCCAGAATGATTTCCGGCTCGGACCATGTGCGCTCAGACGCGTTATAAATCGAATAATACGCGGCGCGTTTATTGATATTCTCCCGATTTTCGCCGCCGTCGTCTATATAAATCATGAGTAAATCGCCGTTATTCTCAATCGGCAATAGATTGATATATAAATTATCGTTCACGCCGGAACGTAATTCCGTTTCCTCACTGCCTTCCGCGTTCATCAAGACGGCTTGATTATCATCGCCGCGCCACGCGCTTCTATAATCCAGATAATCACGGGAGGACGGGCGGGCGTCTTTCAGACTTGTCGTCTCGGCGCCGGACAGAGATTGCGACATTACATCCTGAAGCGCGGCATTCAAAGTAGGCTCTATCTCGAAATCAAATCGTATATGATCATTTGTTCCCGGCGTGTTAAATAATTTGATTGTCTGTATATTTAAATCTTTTCCCGCCGCCGCGCTTGCCGCCGCGTTGAAAGGCGTCTGGAATTTATAAATCGTGAACCCCGCCGCCTCGAAAATCCAGAAAATATCATACGTCAAGTCGCCGTAAGCGTCAATTCCGCCGCTTCGGAATTTAAATTCCGTATCAAATTTAAAATGCGCGTCGCATTTGACGTTTATAATCCACGCGCCGACGCCAAGTCCGACGGTAATTGCCGGGTCTAAGAAAATATAACCCTCCCGGCGCAGGTAACTGCTGGTTGTCGGCTTATTGGCAAATAAACTAAAATCTTCACTTGTAAACGGCTGCGCGCCTTCTTCGTGGAAGCGTTCGGGATAGTCCATATACATGTGATAGACGCCCGCGAATTTTCCGTCTGTGCCGAGATCGATTAAAATATTAATGCCGACCGGCGTGGCGATGGTAATCGTGGAATATACGTCCCAATCGACTTTGAAATAAAATACTAAATCCTCAAAATAATTTCCGCGATTCTGATCCGTATAGCGCTGTGAAATCCGGAGACGGAATCCGATTTCCGGCGTAACGGAGCAACTGAACGATCCGCTTGCCTGAAACGCGCCGGCGGACGCGGCGTCGCCGATGTTACTGCTGTTTTGAATATCGTCCAAAGTATTTTTTAATTGTTCGTCGCCCTTGGCGCCTTCGCCGCCGAACTCGCCGCTTGAGGAGAAAGTCTGTTTCCATCCGAATGTGTAATCCGTCTGCATCCAGCTCAAATCATAATTTTCAACCGGTTTATAAGAATTAGAATTTGCGCTGAAACCGGGAATCGCGCCAAGTTCAAAATCGCCCAGCGGATTGCCTATAATATCAATCCAGCGTCAATTCCGCCGCGAATTGATAGCCAACGTCAATCGGCGCGTAAATACGCCCGGTCTGATCCTCAAAACTGACCCAGAGTCGATCTCCCGCGTTTATATCCCGTTTGGGATTAAATGTCAAAGTCGCCGTAAAATAATTTCCGCCCGTACTGGTTGTAATATAGCCATCCCGATTGTCACAGTCAAAGCGTTTGTTTCCGTCCGCGTCATAGAAAGCGAAATGGGCCTTGCTTGCGACCAGCGCGGCGGCATGGTTCACGCTGACGGAGATAGATAAAATATCGTCTTTAACCATAATGCCCGCCGCGCTGATATTGCCCGCGTTGGCGGAATCGCTGTAAGACGCGGCGACGCCATGCCCGGATGAATTATTCGGAACGGCTGTGAAAATTTCCAGCGCGGGGAATATGATATTTGTCGTGCGTTCGATTGCGGTAACGGCGGAATACGCGGCGCCGTTCTGCGGCTGAATGCGCATACTGACATTGCCCCAGTCTTTTACGGCGCCTTTCAACGGGATTTTATAGGCCCCGTTGGCGTCGGTCATGCCGTCGAAGCCCGCTATATTGACATACGCGCCGGATACGGGCGTATAATCCAGCGTATTTTCTCCCGTGGCGAGACGTAAGAGCGTATTATATTCTCTCATGACCGTGCCGTTTATAGTCGAACCGGCGTTATTGGTCTTGGGCTGGAAGAGATAATAATAACGCATATTGTCCTGATCCTGCGTGACAAACAGACGATCGCCGTAGACGTAACGGGGCGTTGAAGTCCGATTGCTTTGCGCGGTCAGTTCCTGACTTTCAATATTGCCGTCGTTGTTTACATCCCCGGTCATGTTCGCCCATTCGGTATAATAATTCTCCGGCGGATTGACCATTAAAGTATAAGTCTTTCCGATATGGGCGCCTTGCAGATTCATAGCGCCGTTGTTATCTGTAGCATTTACGCCGGGGACAAGTTCATCAGAAGAGGGAATGCCTTCAGTAATATCAAAAACCGCGTTGGACAAAGAGCCATTGGAAGTAATATTCGGATTTTCTTTCGCCTGATTGACGGACTTGGGAGAATAGCCGATATAGAAA